>CACJRJ010000043.1 GCA_902595725.1 uncultured Pelagibacteraceae bacterium | reverse complement strand
TATCAACATATGATACTTTTATTAGATATACAAAAATACCTACACTTAATAAAGTATCATTTGAACTTATAGTTTTATTTTCACATGCTATAAGTTCATATTTTTTTATTAGAAATTTTTTAGAAACTGACGGTAAAAATATTAAAATTAGCGTACAATCAGAAACTGTTTTTAACCCTTTAAATATTTTTTTTCAAATTTGTTTGCAGAAGAAAATAGATGTATTTGCGAGATGTGGTGAGAACGAAATTTCCTTAAGAAGATATACAAATTGGTCTCAAAGACATGATTATAGATATAATATTTCTAATAAGTTTTTTAAATTTATAGAAAAAAAAATCTCTAAGGACAAATATAATAAGATTTATTTAATTTATCAAAAAAAAAAAAAAAATTTAAAATATGGATTTGATACTAAAATTCCTTTAGTTAACTATTCAAATCTAAAATTAATCAACCGCGACCAGATTTTAAAAAGTTTTAACTGGCATAAAAACAAAAAAATAATTGTTTTTTTTATGAATGTTTTAATAGATAGGAACTTCCATAATGGTCCTAGGCTGAATTTCAAAGATAATTATTCCTGGACTAAATATATTTTAGATAAAATGAGAAAAATAAACAATGTAAATTGGATAATAAAAAAGCACCCAATTCAAAATTTATACAATTCTACTTATAACTTCGAAAATGAAATTAAAGAAATATGTCAAAATAATAAACATATTAAATTATATCCCGAAAAATTTAGTAATTCATGTCTTTTAGATATTGCAGATAAAATTATAACATCCCATGGAACTGCGGGCATAGAATATCCTGCACATGGTGTAGAAAGTTTGTTTGTAGAAAAATCATTATATTCAAATATGCATTTTAATAAAATAATTAAAAATAAAAAGGAATTATTAAATAAATTAAAAAAATTAAATTATAAAAATAGGTTAAAAATAAATATTAAAAAAAAATCATTGATATTTTTGTATATCCAAGATTTTATTATAAAAGTAAATTGTTCCTTGTTGCCAATTTATTTAATAAGTAGAAAAATTGATCAAGAAAAATTTTGGAAAGAAGCTTCACAAAGATTAAACAAAAAAAATTATTTAAATGATAATTTTTTTAAAATGCTTCAAAAACAAATTAATTATAAAATGAGACATACTAGTAATTTAGAAACTCTTCGAATAAAGCCATCTTATTTGAATGATTTTAATGATTAGTATAAATAAATTAATAAATAGATGAAAATAATTTGTATTATTCCTGCAAGACTTGGATCAGTGAGAATAAAAAAAAAAAATTTAATTGATTTTAAGGGAAAACCTTTAATACATTGGACTCTAAAACAATCAATAAGAATACCTCAAATAAACAAAATAATCCTAAGCTCAGATTCAAAAAAGTTGATTAAATTTTCTAAAAGTATTTCACAAAATATTTTATTTAATATAAGACCCAAGAGTCTTAGTAAATCTTCTTCAAAAACAGAAAGTGTAATCAAATATCTTGTAGAGAAATACACAATTTCATCAAAAGATTACATATTAATTTTGCAACCCACGTCTCCTTTGCGACAAGACAAAGATATTAAAAATATAATTCAAATTTTAAAAAAAAAAAAATTAAAAACTTTACATTCTGTAACAACAAACCATAAAAAAACTGAAATTTTTTCATCTTCATTTATCCATTTTATTAAAAAGCGTAAAATAATTGATACTTCCTTAAAATATTCTTATAATGGGGCTATATATCTTTTTAGTGCAAGCTATTTCAAAAAAAAAAATACTATTTATGAAAAAAAACCAAATATTTATATAATGAACAAAAAACATTCACTTGATATTGATGATTACATTGATTTAAAAGGCTATAGTAATTTGAAAATTTCAACTAATACTTAAATTTATAATATGAAATATAAAATAAAACAAATACAGCCATATTTTGATAGTCGTGAAAAAAAACTTTTAAATAAAGTAATCAATTCAAATTTTATAACAGAAGGCAAATATACAAAGCTATTTGAAAATAGTATAAAAAAATTTACAAATACTAAATACGCCATATGCGTAAGTAATTGGACATTAGGATTGTACTGTTGTGCAAAAAGTTTAAATTTAAAGCCTGGCGATGAGATAATAGTTCCAAATGTAACATTTGCAGCTTGTGTATCATCGATGTTATTGGCAAATCTTAAAGTTAAATTGTGCGATATAAACAAGAATAATTATTCTTTGGATTTAAAAATGGCAAAGAAATTGATTAACAAAAAAACTAAAGCAATAATGATGGTTCATCTTTTTG
>CACJRJ010000042.1 GCA_902595725.1 uncultured Pelagibacteraceae bacterium | reverse complement strand
ATAAATATGCTGAAGGCTACTCAGGTAAAAGATATTACAATGGATGCGAACATGTAGATGTTGCTGAAAACTTAGCAAATGAAAGATTAAAAAAACTATTTAATTGTAAATTTGCAAATTCTCAACCTCATTCAGGTGCTCAAGCTAATGGTGCAACATTCTTAGCTTTACTTAAACCGGGTGATACATTTATGGGTATGAGCCTTAATTCTGGTGGCCATATTACTCATGGATTAAAAATTTCAATGTCTGGTAAGTGGTTTAATCCAATAGGTTATGATGTAGATAAAGAGTCAGAACTTATTGATTATGATCATGTTGAAAAGTTAGCATTAGAGCACAAACCTAAACTTATAATAGCAGGTGGAAGTGCTTATTCTAGAGTTATAGATTTTAAAAGATTTAGAGAAATATGCGATAAGGTAGAAGCATATCTTATGGTCGACATGGCTCATTTTTCAGGTTTAGTCGCTGGGAAAGGTTATCCAAATCCATGTGAATATGCTCATGTTGTAACTTCAACTACTCATAAAGTTTTTAGAAGTGCAAGAGGCGGTATTATTTTAACAAACTATGAAGATATAGCTAAAAAAATTAATACTGCTGTTTTTCCTGGCTACCAAGGAGGACCTTTAATGCATATTATTGCAGCAAAAGCAGCTGGCTTTCTAGAAGCTCTAAGACCTGAGTTTAAAGATTATATTAAATCAGTATTAGCTAATGCAAAAATTTTATCTGAAACTTTAAAAAATAATGGGTTTAAAATTTATTCTGGAGGAACCGATACACATTTAATGTTAGTTGATTTAAGACCTTTCAAAGTTAAAGGAAATTTAGCTGCCGAAAGTTTATCTAGAGCAAATATAACATGCAATAAAAATGGTATTCCCTTTGACTCAGAAAGCCCAATGATAACATCTGGCATTAGACTTGGATCACAAGCAGCAACAACAAGAGGTTTTGGATTAAAGGAATTTGAAATAGTAGGTAAGCTAATTACAAAAGTAATTGATGGATTATCAAAAAATCCAGATGATAATAGTAAGGTTGAGGATGAAGTTAGAAAAGAAGTTGTTTCACTTTGTTCTTCTTTTCCAATCTATAAAAATTTAAGAAAATGATTTGCCCAATATGCAAAAAAGGAGAAACTTCAGTTGTAGACTCTAGACCAACCGAAGACGGTACAGCTATTAGAAGAAGAAGATTATGCGTCTGCGGCGAGAGATTTACTACTTTTGAAAGAGTCCAGTTCAGAGAAATGATGGTAGTAAAAAAAAATGGAAGAAAATCACCATTCGATAGAGAAAAATTGTCAAAATCTATTTATATCGCTCTGAAAAAAAGACCAATAGATACAGACACAGTTGAAAAATTTATAACAAATATATCTCGATCTTTAGAGGAATTAGGTCAAAGTGAAATAGCTACAAATACTATAGGAACTATGGTTATGGACGGCTTAAAAGATTTAGACCCTGTAGCCTATGTTAGGTTTGCATCAGTTTATCGTAATTTTAGAGAAGAAAAAGATTTTATTCAATTCGTAGATAAAATTGATGTCTTCAAAAAAAGATAAATCAAATAATTTAGATAAGTATTTCATGAGCATAGCCATGAATTTAGCCAAAGAACGTATTGGTTTGACTGGACAAAATCCATCAGTTGGTTGTGTAATTGAAAAAAATAATAAAATTTTATCTTTTGGACAAACTGGATTTAATGGCAGACCTCACGCTGAAACTGTTGCCATAAATAAATGTAAAAAAAATGAACTTATAGGCTCGACAATTTACATAACAATGGAGCCTTGCACTCATTATGGTAAAACTCCACCATGTACAACTCAAATTGTTAAATCAAAAATTAAAGTTGTAACTTATTCATCTAAAGATATTGATAAAAGAACATCTAATAAAGCATTTTCACTTTTAAGATCAAAAAAAGTTATTGTTAAAAAAGGATTATTAAAATCTGAAAGTAAAAAAATTTATTTAAATTATTTTAATCAAAAAAAAAATAAAAAACCATTTATTGCGGCGAAAATAGCATGTTCGAATGATTATTATACAAAATCAAGAAGAAAATTTATAACAAATGAATACTCTAGAAATATTTCTCACATATTAAGATATAAATTTGACTCAATTTTAACATCATATAAAACTGTTAATGCCGATAATTCAAAACTGACTTGTAGAATTAATGGACTAGAAAATCATTCTCCCAAAAGACTGATTATTGATAAAAATCTAAAAATTAATAAGAAGTCTATTGTAATTAATGACAAATACAAAAATAAGACTATTATTTTTCATTCAAGTAGAGATAAAAAAAAAATAAGATATTTTAAATCAAGAAGTATCAAGCTTGTTTATACAGACTTAGATTCTAATAATAATGTTGATTTAAAGAAAGTATT
>CACJRJ010000041.1 GCA_902595725.1 uncultured Pelagibacteraceae bacterium | reverse complement strand
TATTTCTATATGTTTCGTTTACTCTTCTATATTCTCCTACCGCATGTGTTAAAGCACCATTTAAGTCGCTTATAAATCTCTTGTATCCATCAAAAATATTCTGCAAAGCGGTTACATTTGGTGTCCATTCTTTTCTTATAACATTTTCAATAATTTGCTGTTTTTTTTCGTTAGTTTTTCTTATTTCATTTTTAAATTTCAAGTTAATCTGAGGAGACAAACGTTCTCTAATTCTATCTATTTCCTTCTTTGTTTCATCTCTCAGTTTACCCATAGATCCAAAACCTGGGTAACGATCATTGTAAAGCCAGCCATCAATCAGTGATATTATTGCAAATAAGATACCAATAAATAATAAAATCATAGAAGTAAAAGTTAAATCTACCGTCCATGGATAATGAGCCTGCAAAGTAGAAGTGTCAACATTAGATACATTTCCTGAAAGTATATCTAACGCATTGGCTCCAGTAGATTCATGTATAGCTCTATAAGCACCTAACGCCCAATTAAGATAAAATGTAAATATTAAATAAATTGCTAAAATAAATTTGGCAATAACTTTTCTCACCATTTTTATGTGATGAAAGTTTTTAAGTGCAAAATAACCTACTCCAAAAGATACAAATACGTTTAATGCTGCAACTCCAGCTGCTATTGCTTGACCCTCTGCTAATCCTCGAGACATAGCAGGAGCCAGTAATCTAGAGTTAACAATCATTTCAAATACAAATAAAAATCCTATAATAAAAAAACCTAAAAGCATTTTTCCAGTTGTTAATGTGCTAGGCTCTCTAGTTAAATGATTTTCTCTTTTAAAATTTCTAACTTGCTGGTCTTCTTTATCAAAAATATCTTTTAAATTTGACAATTTTCCATCTGCATTAATCAATTGGTCATTTACTTCATTTTTAAACTGAGCAATATGAAAGTTATCTTGATCAAGTTTTGATTGGCTCTCTCTTATTTTTTCTTCTAGACTAGCAAGTACATTTGTTGCTTTAGTTACTTCTTTTGCTCTAAATTCGTCTGCAGAAACTACACCTTCATTTTCGCATACAGATAAAGTTTTAGAATTTGATTTTGGTTCATTTAATTTACCATCAGTCTGTGCATTATTAGTTACATCAATTTTATCTTCAATAATTTTAACTTTTACATTAGGAAATTCATATTTCATTTTTTTTACCTTAAATAAACTTTTTAATTTCTCCCAAATTAGTTTTATTTTATAGCTTGATGTTGTCATATTTTTTAATAATTTAACACTCCATAATTATTCATATTTATAACCTTTTTTGTACATACAGTGATCGAATGTTGAGTTGTTTTTAGCAATTGAAACTATAGTTTCACTCCATTCATCTGGCTCACAATAAAAAGGATTTCTACATAAACGTGTAGGGCTCTTTGAATTTGCAAGTGATCTACAATATCCTTTATCAAATTCTAAATTTGAATTACTATCCGTAACATGACTCCAAGTACCTGATGCACAAGAAGTTGTTAATAAAATTAAAATTAATAAAAAATATTTTTCCATTAAAATAATTTTCCTTCCTGATTGATTTTTGGCAACTCATCACGATTGATTTTTTTACATATTCTAACGACCTTACCATTACTCGTCCATTCACCGTTATTCCTATTTATTCTTTCAAAGTTTCCAAATCTAATATAATTTTCTCCGTAAGAAAAAATAGTTTTTTTATATGTAAACTTTTTTGATCTTATATTGTAGTTAGATTCTAAGTATGTACCTGTAAGTCTATAATATTTACTATTGCATTTTAAATAAGTTGCTTCTGAACTATGAACTGCCGTAGAACTTAGTCCGCTTAGGATTGTTAGCATTACGATAAATTTACTATATGCAAAAAAGAGTCTTGAAATTGAAGAGAACATAGTTTTCATAAAATTTCCATGTCTCCTCTGTATTGCCAGAGGAGACTAAACTGGATTAGCCATCCTCCTTTCCAGCATTCATTAGAAATGATCCGATCAAACCAAACATAATTGGTGAAAATCTAGATGCAGGACCCATAAATCCAGTTAGATTTGTGCCCATATAAGAAAGAGCAAAATCAGCTATTGCAAATAAGATAAATAATCCTCCAATAACTTGCAAAATTGATGTTTTTTGTTCAACTACTTTTACATTTGTTTTTTTTTCCATTTTTTTCTCCTTTGTTTGTTTCATGCCCTTAATATAAAACTTTATTAAAAAAATTCTTGTCCACATTTAAAAAATTTTCTGGACAGATTTTAAAAAATTTATCCAATTGAAAATTTTAAATTGGACAATTTATTCGGAAAAAAAACTATATATTTGTTTAATGAAAAAAATATTTATTAACTTATTAATAATATTATTCCTATTTTCTTGTGATCAAATAAACAATGATCCAAAAGTTAAAAAATCAAAAAGTGGCATATGTCATAAAAAAGGAACTCAGTACTATAAACAAACT
>CACJRJ010000040.1 GCA_902595725.1 uncultured Pelagibacteraceae bacterium | reverse complement strand
TATTAAGAAGTATATTTTGCCATCATTTACAAAAAAAATCCTTAAATCAGTCGCGAAATATTAATGAAAAAAATTGCAATTATTGGAGGTGGTATTTCTGGCTTATATTTTGCAAATCTACTTCAAAAAAATCAAAATTATAAATATAAAATTTTTGAAAAAAAAAGTAATTTTGAATTAAATGATGGGTATGGAATTCAACTTTCTGTTAATAGCATAAAACTGTTAAATGAAATAGGTTTCAAAAATATCGAAGCACATAAAATTGCTTTTCCAAATAAAGTAAATTTTTATGATGCAAAAAATTGTAAAAAAATTACTGATATTGATATTTCAAAATTTAATTACGATAATAATCGTTATACAACTTTAAAAAGATCAACATTAATTGATTTTTTATTAAAAAATGTTCCAGAAAATAATATTTTTCAAAACTGCGAGTTAGTAAATATAAAGTATGAAGATCAAATAAGTTTATTATTTTCAAATAATCATGTTGAACAGTTCGATTATATATTAGTATCTGATGGAGTTTTTTCGAAAAGTAAGTCTATAATTTTTCAAAAAGCAACTAATCCAAAATATTTTAATTCTATTGCATTAAGAGGAAATATTAAGAATATTGAAAATTCAGATATTTCAATATATCTCGGTTCTAATTTTCATTTTGTTATATATCCAGTTAACCAGAATAAAGAGTTTAATTTCATATCAATAATTAGGAAAAGTTTAAAAAAAGAGCAGATAGCAGATAAAAATTATTTTCAAAATAATGACTTTTTAAAGTCTGAATTGCATGAAATATCTACAAAAACATCATTTAATTTAAATAATAAAATTGAAAATATTAAATCATTTCCAATTTTTATTAGTGATAAATTTACAAAACCTGAAAAAAAGAATATTTTTTTTGCTGGGGATGCATTGTATGCATTTCCTCCTTCATTTGCTCAAGGAGCGTCTCAATCAATAGAAGCTTCTAAGGAAGTTTATGAAGAAATTGTGAATAATACGCATTCTTATTATAAGAAAAGGCAAAAAAAAATAAAATCAGTCAACTACAGATCGGTTATTAATCATTTTGCTTTTCATATAACCAATCCATTTCTAATTTTGATTAGAAATATTGTTTTAAAATATTTAACAAAAAACAAAAGATTTTTAGAAAATTATTTAGGAAAAATTTATAAAAATTAGTTTTTAGGTCTTAGTCTTTCTCTTAATTCATCGATAGGTTTAAGAGTGCTGCCTGATTGATAATGCCAATAAGTCCACCCGTTACAACTTTCTGCACCAAGTATTTTTGCTGCTATTTTGTGAATAGAGCCTTCTGATTTTTGATATTTTATACTTCCGTCTACCATTATTTTAGCATTTATTTTTTTCTTTTGATCATAAATTTCTGTGCCAGGTTTGATAACGCCCAGTTCCACCAATGATCCGAATGGAATTCTCGGTTTAGATCTATTATTTTGAATTGTATCTAAATATTCATCTTCAATTATTTTAGAATTTCTTATTCTTTTTGTTGCTGCCTCAAAATATAATTTATCTTTTTCAATTCCACAAAAGTTTCTGCCTAGCTTTTTAGCTACTACCGCTGTTGTTCCAGATCCTAAAAAAGGATCTAAAATAAGATCATTTTTGTTAGTAGAGGCTAATATAATTCTATGAAGTAGCGCCTCAGGCTTTTGAGTCGAATGAACCTTTTGGCCTTGATGTTTTAATCTTTCATTTCCATTACAAATTGGCAAGTTCCAAGTAGATCTCATTTGCAAATCGTCATTAAAACATTTTAATGACTGATAATTAAAAGTATATTTTGAATTTTTATCTTTAGAGGCCCAGATTAATGTTTCATGAGCATTAGTAAATCTTGTTCCTCTAAAATTTGGCATCGGATTATTTTTGTTCCAAATTACATCATTAAGAATCCAAAAACCTAAATCTTGTATTTTTGCACCCACTCTAAAAATATTATGATAACTGCCAATTACCCAAATACTTCCATTTTTTTTTAACAATCTTTTACATTCCAAAAGCCATTTGTTGGTAAATTCATCATAATTTTTAAAACTTTTAAATTGATCCCATTTATCATTTACAGCATTGACTTTTGATCTATCTGGTCTAATTAATTTATTTCTTAACTGTAAATTATATGGAGGGTCTGCAAAAATTAGATCAAAACTTTCGTTAGGAATTTTTTTTAATTCTTTGAGGCTATCACCGTTAATAATTTTATTTTTTAAAGTTGAGTTAATCATTTTATAAAAAATGATTAGACTCCAGGTATGAGTCCCCGTCAACCTGCGATTGTATTATTTTGAGTCCAATTGTGATCTAATTTATTCCAGACTCAATATATTGTGTATTGGTTTAAAAGTTTTACGATGGTGTTTGGTTATGCCAAATTTTTTAATTGCTAATAAGTGACTCTTGGTTCCATATCCAGCATTTTTATTCCAAGAATATTTAATATATTTTTTTGACATTTTTGTAATTAAACGATCTCTTGATACTTTTGCAAATCTACCGTCTGTAGAAACATCTTTTCTTAAAGTCGTAATTTCAAATTTATAATCATTAATTTTTGCTGTAATAGTTCCATGCTCAATACCACTTTCGTAAAAACTAATATTATTTTTTCTTAAAATTTCACAAACTATTTTTGGAGTAATATTGGTAGCAAGGTCTATATCATCTACTTTTTCTTTATTAATTATTTTTCTAATACTTCCGCCTACATATCTAATTTCGCTTGTTTCTGAAAAATTAGAAAATAAATTAAAAATCTTTTCTATATTCGTAATTTTATTTAAATTTTCAAAATCTGAAAAATAAAAATTTTTACTGTCTTTTTTGTTAAATATTTTACTAAATATATTTATCATATTTGGCTGGGGCTCTAGGATTCGAACCTAG
>CACJRJ010000039.1 GCA_902595725.1 uncultured Pelagibacteraceae bacterium | reverse complement strand
TTTTCTGAATTCATTAAAAGATTTTTCCAGCTTTCTATTTCTTTTTCTATAATTCTTATTCTTTCATTTCTTTTGATAGATTCTTTTTTAATATTTTGGTTTTTACTATAAGTATTAGCGTATTCTTCTATGAAAATTCTACAATTGTCTAGAATGGTTAATGCTTCGTCATTTTTCTGAGCTTTAATCAATTCCTTCACTTTGTCTATTTCAACATTTAATTTATTTTTTGCATCGTCTAAATCTTCGTTAGATTGTTTTTCAGTATCATAGTACTTTGAGTCAATTTCAATTAATTCATGTTTTTCTTCTTTAAGTCTTTTTTCGTTTGAATTTGCATCTATTACTATACTTTTTTCTCGATCGATATCTTCATCTATTGTTTTGAGAGAAGATTTAATATTTGTTATTTCTTCTATTATTCTCACATTTTCTTCATCTAAACTTTTTAGCTCTAAATTAAGTCTTTGTATTTTTGAAATATTTTCAATATTTTTATTTCTTACCGGATTTACCTTTTCAGTTTCCGAATTAACTTGTTTTTCTAACTCTTCAATCTTGTCATTAAATTTTTTAACTTCAGTTTCAGCATCATTATTTATTTGATTTTCAAGATTAATTTCATTTTCAATATCTTTTAATCTTAAGTAATAAAGTCCAGCTTCAATTTTTTTAATTTCTTCAGATATTAATTTGTATTTGGCAGCTTCTTCAGCTTGTTTTTGTAATCCAGCTAGTTGTTTTTCTTGTTGTCTTCTAAGTTCGTCAGCTCTCTTTAGATTGTTTTCAGCAGCATTCAATCTTAGTTCTGCTTCATGTCTACGTGCATGTAAACCTGAAATTCCTGCCGCTTCCTCAAGTATAGCTCTTCGATCAACAGGTTTAGCAGTTACTAATGCACCAATTCTACCTTGGCTAATTATGGAAGGGGAGTGAGCTCCAGTAGAAAGGTCAGCAAAAAACATTTGTGTGTCTTTGGCTCTTACTTCTTTATCGTTAAGATAAAATTTTGAGCCTTTGTCTTTTTCTATTTTTCTTCTTATATGAATTTCATCCAAGTCTTTATATTGAAAAGGTCCATCTTTACTTTCATTTGAAAGAGATATTGAAACTTCAGCAATATTTTTAGAAGGTTTATTTGATGTACCTGAAAAAATTACATCTTCCATTCCAGAGCCTCTCATGCTTTTTGCAGATGTTTCTCCCATACACCATCTAAGAGACTCAACTATATTGGACTTTCCACAGCCATTGGGGCCGACTATTCCTGTTAAACCATCTTCAATTAAGAAATTTGTTTTTTCAGCAAAAGATTTAAATCCATTAAGTTGGATTTTTTTAAACTCCATTCGCTACTTATATCAGTTTTTCTATATTTTTTTTTAATTTTTTATAGTTATGTGGATTATCGAACTTTTTACCATTAATTATTAGAGTAGGAGTTGCTTCAATATTGAATTTTTTTACCCCACTGATTCGATCATTTAATATATGATCTTCAATATTTTTATCAGCTAAGCACTTTTCAAAATCTATTTCTTTTTTATTTTTTAAAATAAGATTTTTCAAATGCTTGTTTATATCCTTTATTGTTTCTCCCCGAACCCATTTCTTTTGGTTTTCGTATAAAAAATGAAGAAGATCTGAATTACCATCATTTTTACAATGAGCTATCTTTGAAGCATTTAGAGCAGCCAAATCTAATGGAAAGCTTCTAAATTCAATATTGACTAATCCAAGATCTATAAAATCCTTTTTTAATTTAGGATAAACTTCTTTATGAAAGTCAGCACAATGTCCACAAGTTAAAGACTCGTAAACTAATATGCTTACTTTGGCATCAACATTGCCCTCTTTCAAGGATTTGATTTTTGTTTCTGCTAAAACAGACCCAGAATAAAAAAATATTATTGAAAGTATTAATGTTAATTTTTTCATTTTTTTTTAAAATACTTACTTAGTTCTATTAAAGATTTTTTTACTTTATCATTTTTTATCTTAGAAATTTTATCTTTATACTTATTATTTGTCGCATCTTTATTAATTATTTCTTTTAATTCTACCTCTTCATCTTCAAATGAAATAAATTTCAATTTTTCTACTGCATTGAAGCCTAAATAACTATTTAATTTTTTTAAAATAGATTTTTTTGAATACTCTAAGTCTACTTCGTGACCTCTTTTCACCATTATGCTTAAATAACTTGGACTTAAACGGTTTGAATTTTTAAATGATTTTGGAAAACATACCTTAAACAACTCATCCCCAACAATATATCTCCAATTATCTAAAGTTTCTGAATAAATATGACCTTTTTTGCTAATTATCTTTTTAACATTTTTTGGCAAAGTATTTTTAAATGATCTTAATCCTTGAATGGTCTTGTATCTATGCTTAGTATTATTTTTAAATTCCATATGAATAATCAAAGTATAACAAAAGAAATTCTGAATTGGTATGATAATAACAAGAGAATTTTACCTTGGCGAAAACATTTAACAAAAATACAAAAACAATATTTTACTTTAGTTAGTGAAATTATGCTCCAGCAAACACAAGTTAAAACTGTGATTCCTTATTTTAATAATTTTATAAAAAAAATTCCAAATTTGAAAGCGCTTGCTAAAATAAATGACCGAAAACTAATGAAATGCTGGGAAGGTTTAGGATACTATTCGCGAGCAAGAAATTTAAAAAAAACTGCCAAAATAATAATAAATGAATTCAATGGAAATTTACCCAATAATATTGACCAATTAAAATCTTTGCCTGGAATAGGCGATTATACTTCAACAGCAATTATGGCAATAGCTTTTAATAAACAATTTATACCACTAGATGGAAATGTTGAGAGAATATTAAAAAGAATTTTTTATTTAAAAACGGAAAAGGAAATTAGCAAAGATCATTTACATAAAAAAAAATCTTTTTTTAGAAAATCAAATAGGTCCAGCGACTATGCTCAAGCGATAATGGAAATTGGTGCTTTAATTTGTAAACCATCAAATCCCTTATGTTTTGAATGTCC
>CACJRJ010000038.1 GCA_902595725.1 uncultured Pelagibacteraceae bacterium | reverse complement strand
TTCATATTAGTGGTGCCCTCGGCCAGACTCGAACTGGCACTCCCAAAAGGGCAAGGATTTTAAGTCCTTTGTGTCTACCAATTTCACCACGAGGGCATTCCTTTGTTTACTTGTATTTATGCCAAGTTTAAAAATTTAACAAGACCAAATTATGAATTTATCTCTCTAGGCTCTAGTCTGGCTCTAGTTCTCCCATAATCTATAGGATGATATTTCAACAAACCCAGAACCACGATCCCTAAAAGTTTTTTCATTGTTTGAATTTACTAAAGAATGCTTTTTTACTATCTGCTTCCGCAATCATTTTTTTAATTTTTGCTCCAGTCATCCAACATTCCAAGTAAGTAGTTGCCTCAGAAATTAATTTTCCAAGTTTTTCCTTAGGAATTTCTCTATTATTTGGTGATGAAAAATTTAATTCTTTTGCATTTGCAAATGTTCTTAAAACAGAAGATTTAATTCCAAAATGAATTCCTTGTACACCTTCTTCCACCCATGTAGCAACTGCAACGCCAACAACATTTCCATATTTGTCTATTATTGGTCCACCACTATTACCTTGATTTATAGTTGCATCAGTTTGAAAATTCGAATAATTATTTTCATAACCAGCCAAAGCTGTAATGCTTCCTTTATGCATTTTAATTGCGCTACTAACATTTTTTCCAAGAGGATATCCAGCAACAATTACATCTTGCAGCAAAGTTACATCTTTATTTGATACTGGAAACACATTTAAAGGTTTAATATTTGCTTGGATAATTGCTAAATCATTCATTTTATCAATTGCAAAAATTTCAGCATCTATTTCTTTTCCTTTAAAATGAACTTTTACTACATTGCAATTCTCTACTACGTGAAAATTTGTAATTATATGTCCTTCTTTAGAAACAAAAAAACCCGAACCTGAAGAGGCTGATATTATTTCATCATCATTAATATCAAGACCTTTTGGTCCTGAATCTTCATTTTTTTCTGCTAAATATTTGTTTACCTCTTTTTCATTATATCTATGAAACAAATACCATTGTTGAAGTTTTGAATTATTCCAAACCTTTTGCATATTTGTAAAAGCATTAAAAAGAATTTGTTCTGACTCTGATTGTGTACTAACATTGTAACGTGCTTCATAAGCTGCTACTGTAGCTATACCTCGATAGGTTTGATAAGCCGAATATAACAGTTCCATCTGCAATTTAGTGTCAAAGTTATGCTCTCTTATAATTCTTACATCTTCTTTGTACATGCAGTCAGCATTTTGAACTATACCTATTGGACTTTTTGCCGAAAAACTGGAACAATAATTTAATATATCACTAAGACTAGTTGCAAATATATATTTTTTCCAATCAATAGCCATTATATTATATAATTGATTTGCTTCTCCCACATCTTCTTTAAGACCAGTTTCGTAATTAAGTCCCATTTTTTTTGCTGATTCAATTGTTAAATAAGCAAACGCAACATTGCACCACAACAAACCCAGAACCACGATCCCTAAAAGTTTTTTCATCATTAATATGGGTCACCTCCTCGTAAAAATTTTTTAAACTTATCTGATCCAATAGACCATGTTAAACTATCAACCCAACCTCGAGTTTCATAGACTTCTTGTCCATAATCATGGCATGATATATTGAAAAAACCTCCGTGAGCTGGAAAAAAACTACTAAGATAAACAAAAGTATTACCCGACGGATCAGTTCCGCTTATACGATTTTCATCAATCCTCTCTGAATTACCAACAATTTGAATGTTAGCATTAATTATTTTTTCTATTTCCTTTTTACACTCTTCTATTTTGTTTGGAAATTTTTTTATAAGCCCTATTGAATGAATTATAAATTTATTATCGTCTGGTTGTATCGTAATTTGTAAATTATCATATTCACTTTTTTTTTTAAAATTAGCAAAAATTTCAACATATTTTTCATCTTTATAAAACGCTGGATTTTTTAAAGCTTCATCAATTTCAGATTTGCTGTAATAATCTAGCAAACTATCCCCGATACTCATTCCTTCTATTTCTATATCTGTTATATCCTCAGCCCTGGTCCAAGATTGAAGACTAAAGATTAAAACTAGAACCACGATCCCTAAAAGTTTTTTCATAAATAAATTCTAACATATGTAATCGTTTTATCTATCTCTCTAGGCTCTAGTCTAGCTCTAGTTTGAACAAATTAATTAAGCCTTATTTTCTAATCTTAATTGAAAGCTAATTTAAAGTTATGTGATTTTATAGGATGTTTGAGACTACCAGAGACTACTAGAGACTCATCAAAGTGTTAATCCCTCGCCTTTTAAGTCCTTTGTGTCTACCAATTTCACCACGAGGGCATGAGTTATTTTCATGAGTGTTTATGCTAATATTTATAATTGAACAAGACTAATAAGTAAATTTTTTTTATTTATCTCTTACTTACTATGATTTCGAAATTAAATTATAAATAAAAAAAACTCATTAAAAAGGTTCAGAAATATTGTCATTCCAAGGCGAAAAATTTATAAATTTCTGACCCATTACAAACTTACTTATTGCACATCTTGTTGCTACAGTTCTCGATAACAAATTTTTTAAATAATCTGGAAGTGGCAAGCTAAACTTGACCTCTAAAATATTAATATTATTTGGAAATATATGAATGCATGAATTAGAAATTTTATTAAAATTTGTATCGGTATTATATGTACGTAAATTTAAGTCAAATGTAATTCTTATATTGCCATAAGGTAAATAGTACGCCTCTCTATCATATTCTACAATATTTTTTACTTTATATCCTTCAGATTTAAGTTTTGTAAATGATTTGTTTAAAAACTTAGATTTATTGCTTCCAAAAAATTTATAATTTGATTTAAGTAAATTTTTTACTTCAAGCGTATTAATAATTTCAGATTTTTTTTCTATTACATTCTCAACTTTTTTTTTTGATTCAAATTTAATAATTTTTGAGGTTGAGTATTTTCGAATCCTGAATTTTTCTCTTGAAATTATTCCGTCAATTTTTTCACTAAGGTTGCTTTCGTATTGAGTATCAAAATATAAACTTGTAACTGTATATAATCGATTTTTATTTGCATTTTGATCAATCTTCATTAATTTTTGT
>CACJRJ010000037.1 GCA_902595725.1 uncultured Pelagibacteraceae bacterium | reverse complement strand
ATGAAAAATTATTTTATAACTTTAAAATACCATCTTCTCGAGGTGACATAGTAAAAGTAAGGCTTAAAAATAAAGCAATTTATTTAACTGATGAAAGCTATAATTCTAACCCCCTTTCTTTAAAGTTTGCTGTTGAAAATTTTAATAAAGAAAATCAAAGTAATAAATATTTAATATTAGGTGATATGCTTGAGCTTGGAAAATTTTCAAAAAAATTACATAAAAAATGTCTAAAATTATCAATAAAACTTCAATAAAAAAAGTTTATGTTATTGGAAAGGACATAAAAGAAACTTTTTATGCTATTGATAGAAAAAAAAGAGGTCGAATTTTAAGAGATAAAAATGAAATATATTATTTGATTAAAAACGATTTAAATAATAATGATCATTTAATGATAAAAGCTTCCAATTCTACTGGTCTTAATAGTGTTGCTTTAAATATAAAAAAAGGAAAAATTTATGCTGTATAGTCTATTTACAAACCTCGTAGATAGCTACCCTATTTTTAATGTTTTTAGGTATTTGACAGTAAGAACTGGCTTATCAATGTTTACTTCAATGTTAATAGTTTTTTTTATTGGAAATCCAATAATTAATTATTTTTTAAGTAAAAAAATTCATAATCCAATTAGATCTGATGGACCGACGGACCATATTGTAAAAAAAATTGGAACTCCAACAATGGGCGGTATTCTAATTTTAATTGGTATTTTTTCTGGAGTATTATTATGGTCAGATTTGTCAAACCCATATAATTGGTTTTTAATATTTATTGTTGGTGGCCTAGGTGCGCTTGGTGCATATGATGATTACAAAAAAATAAAGAGTGGAAGTTCTGGAGGTGTTTCATTTAAATTTAAATTAATTTCTCAAATAATTATAGCTTTAATTGGAATATATATATTAACTTATTACGTAAATTCGGTTGAATTAAAAAATTTATATTTTCCTTTTTTTAAAAATTTAGTTATTAATCTTGGTTGGTTTTTCATTCCATTTTATTTATTTATAATTGTTGGATCATCAAATGCTGTTAATTTAACTGATGGTTTAGATGGACTGGCAACAGTTCCTGTTATATTAGTTGCATCCTGTTTTGCATTTATAAGTTATGTGACAGGAAATGTTGTATTTTCTGAATATTTGCATATTCCATATATTCAAGGAGTTGGAGAAGTTTCAGTGTTCTGTGGTTCAATTATAGGTGCTTGCATAGGTTTTCTTTGGTTTAATGCACCACCTGCAAAAATATTTATGGGAGACACAGGTTCATTAGCCTTGGGAGGTTCTCTTGGAGCTGTAGGCATAATAACAAAACATGAAATTGTTCTAGCTATAACAGGCGGCTTGTTTGTTTTAGAAGCAATTTCAGTAATTGTTCAAGTAGTTTCATATAAGATAACAGGAAAAAGAATTTTTAAAATGGCTCCAATACATCATCATTTTGAAAAAAAAGGATGGGCCGAGTCAACGGTCGTAGTAAGATTTTGGATTATATCAATTATTTTTATAGGTAAAAGGTAATTTTTTTCAGGAATTTGCTTTACCTCAAAAATCCTTTTATTTATATTTTTTGGTATGTACTTTGCTCCTCTAACATCCGTATAAAGTTTTACATCAAAATCGTTTCTTAAATGATCATATAAATTTAATGCAGGTATAACATGGCCTCCTGAACCACCGGTACTGATTAATATTTTTTTTTTCACTAATTTATTTTTCTTTTTGTTAAATTTAATATAATTCCCGACAATATAGACGTACTTATAATTGAGGATCCTCCATAGCTTAAAAAGGGCAATGTCATTCCTGTGGTAGGTAATAACCTTATATTAACACCAATATGAATAAAAGTTTGAAATAAAATTATTGATGCTATTCCAGCTAAAATTAATTTAACTTTATCGTCGTTTTCATCATCTATTTTTTTTAATATATTATAAGACAGTATTAGATAAATTATCATTATAGCTAAAACTATTATCACCCCAAACTCTTCGGAAATTACAGAAATAATATAGTCAGTATGAGCCTCTGGAACATCTGATTTTAAAGTTCCTTCTCCAATACCTTGTCCAAAAAATCCTCCGTTTGAAATAGCCTCTGAAGCTCTTTCAGACTGATAATTATTACCTGAATTTGGATCTATAAATGAAAGTAATCTGTTTTTTATATAGCCAAACTTTGGAGCATAAATAATTAAGTAAATTAATATTGAAAAAGTTAATGCAAAAAATAAAAAGAAAAATAATAAATTAATTCCTGAAATAAATATTAATGAAAACCAAGTAAGCACGATTAATATGGTTTGGCCTATATCAGGTTGAGAAATTAAAAATAAAATTACTGGGAAAATTAATAAAAAACTGAATAAATATTTAAAATAAATGCTTTTTTGACTATTTAAGGTAAAAACAATTGATAACATTATTATCAAAAAAGGTTTTAAGATTTCAATAGGTTGAAACCTTGGAATTCCTGGTAAATCAATCCACCTCGCAGATCCTTTTACTTCTACTCCAATAAATGGAACTAAAGCTAAAAATATAAAAAAAATTAAAAATAAATATTTAGAAATTTGAAATAATTTTTTTTGCTCGATTGCTGAAAAAGTAATTAAAATAAAAACTCCTAATAAAATAAAGAGTAAATGTTTTATAAAAAAATAATAAGTATTAGTATTTAATTTATCAGAAGCGATTATTGAAGTTGAGACTAATGAAAAAAATAATCCAAGCGTAAAAAGAAATAATATTAGAAAAAATATAAATTTATCAATATTTTTCCACCACCCGTAATAAAAATTAAATATTTTATTTAAATCAAACATTTATTTTTTTTATAAATTTTGTTTTTTTAATTAAAAAGTTAAAATAATGTCCTCTTTCTTCAAAGTTTTTAAATTTGTCAAATGATGCAGCTGAAGGACTAAACAAAATATGAGAATGTTTATTTTTTTCTAATTTAATTTGATTGGCTATTTTTTTTAAAATATTTTCTAGTTTGTCACTTGATATTGATGATATTTTTTTATTTAATTTTTTTTTAAAAAAATTTACATTTTTTCCAAAAATATAACATTTAATATTTTTATAATACTTAGATGGTAAATTAAATTTATCACCTTTTTTTGC
>CACJRJ010000036.1 GCA_902595725.1 uncultured Pelagibacteraceae bacterium | reverse complement strand
ATTCAATATTATAATTCATGAAATGCTTGATGATGATCATGGTGATGGAGTTCATAATCACTTGTGTCCGTACATTACTATTATAATTAAAGGAGGATATTGGGAAACAACTAAAACAGGCAAACATTGGAGAGCACCAGGTTATATTGGATTTAGATCTGCAAACAATTTTCATAGAGTAGATTTAAAACCAGGTACAAAACCTATTACAATTTTTATTCCAGGTCCTTTTGGATTAAGAAAAGGTCCAAGATCTGAATATGGAATTGATTTTAAAACTAAAATTAAATAAAAGGGTTATAGGCCCATTGCAATATTGCTTGTCTTTGCCTTCTTCTACATCCCAGATCATTTTTTTCACAATTTTTCTTGATAGCTAAAACATGTCTTCTAAAATTTTTCCATCTTTTAATTTGTATTTCATCTATATGTGGGATTCTTCTTCCATTGTAAAACCTGCAATACCATTGAAACCATCCCAATGGATCTTCTTTAAAAATCCATCCTTTTTCAATCCAGTGCTCTCTTGATAATCCTGACTTAACTTTAAAACGATTTATACTTACATCAAAATTTTTACTTAGTTTAGCACTTTTAAACCATGACAATGGAAATTCTTTTGTTTTAGATCCAAAATAAGAACCTCCAAAAACTCCAAGCTCAAGCATTTTTTTAGGAGTTAATTCTGGTTTAAAAATTTTATAAATTTCAAGATTGATTTTTTTTTTCTTATATATTTTTTTCATTTATATTTGTTTGTTTTTATTCTGAAAGTAATTTTTGATATAATTCTTCGTCAGCATCTCCTTCGCAACCAAACAATAATACATTTGAGCTTTCGTTTAGACTAATTTGTTTTTTTGTTTCACGATCATTACTTAATCCAACTAAACTAGCTATTCCAGGAGTTGAGCATTCTCCCCCAATATTAATTACACTTATTAACTCAGATCCTTTAAGTTTCAAATTTTCTCTGTTCATTTTGTCAATAAATTGTAGTGGCAATATACCCATACCAATAAGATTTGACCTATGAATTCTCTCAAAACTTTCTGCTATAACTACTTTGATTCCCAATAACTTTGTACCTTTTGCAGCCCAATCTCTAGATGAGCCTGTTCCATATTCTTTTCCTCCTATTACCACTAAATCGGTTCCTCTTTTTTTGTACTCCACTACAGCATCATAAACTGTCATTACTTTCCCTTCTGGAAATAGCTTTGTAAAACCACCTTCTGTGCCTGGTGCTATCTCATTTCTAATTCTGATATTTGCAAATGTACCTCTCATCATAACCTCGTGATTTCCCCTTCTTGATCCATATGAATTGTAATCTTTTGGTAAAATTTGATGTTCCATAAAATATTCACCAGTTGGACTTTCTTTTTGAATAGATCCTGCTGGAGAAATATGGTCTGTTGTTACCATATCTCCTAAAATTAATAATGGTCTCGCATCTTTAATTTGTTTAAATCCCTCTGGTTCATCTGGCATATTATCAAAAAAAGGTGGTCTTTTTACATAAGTAGATCCTTCATCCCAATTATAAATACTACTTTTTTCAGTTTTAATTTTTTGCCATTGAACTGGTCCTTCAGAAACATTGGAGTATCTTTCAACAAACATTTTTGCATTTAATGCCTCTCTTAAAATATCTTCTATTTCTTTATTAGAAGGCCAAATATCTTTTAAAAAAATATCTTTATCATTTTTATCTTTTCCTAAAGGATCTTTATATAAATCTACTTCCATATGTCCGGCTAAAGCATAAGCAACTACGAGTGGGGGTGATGCCAAATAATTCGCTTTTATATGTGGAGATATACGACCTTCAAAATTTCTATTTCCAGATAAAACTGATACAGCATATATATTTTTTTTTTCAATTGCTTCTACAATATTTTCAGGCAATGGACCTGAATTTCCAATACACGTTGTGCACCCATAGCCAACTAAATTAAATCCTAATTCATCTAAGTATTTATTTAGACCAGCTTTTTTTAAATAATCAGTTACTACTTGTGATCCTGGTGCTAATGAAGTTTTTACCCAAGGTTTTGTTTTTAATCCAAATTCTACAGCTTTTTTTGCTAACAGTCCTGCACCTATTAATACATTTGGATTAGAAGTATTTGTGCAAGACGTTATTGCGGCTATTAATATAGAGCCATCTTTAATTTCAAAATCAGTTCTTTTAACTTTTGAAATATGTTTTTCCTTTCGTTCTGTGGTATTTTCAAATACTTTTTTAAATTCTGATGATGCTTCATTTAATAGAACTTTATCTTGTGGTCTTTTTGGACCAGATATTGTTGGAAGAATTGAAGACATGTCTAGTGAAACCTTATCTGTAAATTCAATTTTTTCACTTGCCCACAATCCCTGCTCTTTTGCATATTTTTCTACAATAGATACTATACGTTCATTTCTTCCTGAAAATCTTAGATATTTTAAAGTTTCATCGTCTATTGGAAAAAAACCACAAGTAGCTCCATATTCTGGGGCCATATTTGCAATAGTTGCTCTATCAGCAAGTGTTAGATTTTTTAATCCATCTCCATAAAATTCTACAAACTTTCCAACAACACCTTTGTCTCTTAAAATTTTTACAACTGTTAAAACTAAATCAGTAGCTGTTGTGCCCTCAGGCATTTTATTTTTTACTTCAAAACCTATAACTTCAGGAATTAGCATTGAAATTGGCTGACCAAGCATTCCTGCTTCAGCCTCTATTCCACCAACTCCCCAGCCAAGTACAGATAATCCATTTACCATTGTTGTATGACTATCTGTTCCTACTAAAGTATCAGGAAATAAATATTCATCTTCTTTATACTTTTCAGACCAAACAACTTTTGATAGATACTCTAAATTTACTTGATGACAAATGCCAGTGCCTGGTGGAACAATTCTAAAATTATTAAAAGCTTGCTGTCCCCACTTTAAAAAAGAATATCTTTCACCATTTCTTTTAAATTCTATATCAACATTTTTTTCAAATGAATCAGCTTTTGCAGACTGATCGACTTGCACTGAATGATCTATTACTAAGTCAACAGCAGAAAGTGGATTTATAGCATTCGGATCTTTATTTTTTTCTTTAACAGCTTCTCGCATTGCTGCTAAATCCGCTACTGCAGGTATTCCAGTATAGTCTTGTAATAAAACTCTTGCGGGCCTGTAAGCTATTTCAGTATTTGAT
>CACJRJ010000035.1 GCA_902595725.1 uncultured Pelagibacteraceae bacterium | reverse complement strand
AAATTCGTATTTTTTTCCAATATGGTAAGTATTTGTGTTTTGAATTTTTTCAATATTATCAGTTATATATTTGCTGTGATTTTGAATATTAAGAAAAGTATATCCAGTACTTAAACGAGTCATACCTCCAGCAGATCCAATATTAATCTTATTTTTCTCTGATTTAATTGATGGATAGAACAAAGGTATAGCTCCTTCTTCCTGATAATTAATTTTATAATTTTTTATTTTAAGAGTTTCTTTGATGTATTCTTCTAGCTGAATATCATAATCATTTAACGTTTTGTCATCCATTTTTGATAGCCAAGTTGTTTCTATTAGAGCCCTATTTTTTGAAAAAGGTAAGGTATAAAAAAAGTGTACATTATCTCTTTGATCACAATTAAAATCCATTAAGTTAAAAATTTCATCATCAAAAATATCTTTCTGAGTTTCAATTTCTATACCTTTAAAGTGCTGCCAAAGATTTGCTTGATAATTTCCTTTTGATGGAATGCTGTTAAATACAAAGGAATTATCTAAGTTTAATTGATCTGTATTTTTAAAAAATTGTATATTTTTATTTTGTTCTATTTCATTTAAGACTTTTTTATAAAACAAACCACTATCTATAGTTTGGTAAGGGTATTCTCTGTTTATGACTTCTTGAGATCCTAATTCGGAATTTATAGAAAAATTATTCCAACTTTTTATAACACAGTCATCAAAATTATGATCAGTGACTTTCCAAAATGACCATGTTTTATCTCTTTTATATTCATCTCTAGTTTCAACAATAGCTAAAGTTTTATCATTTAATTTTTTATTTATATTTAGCTCGTAAGCTAACGATAAGCCAGCACAACCACCACCTAAAATAATATAATCAAATTCTTTCATCTAGGTTTATTTCCTCTCTTATAATTTCATGCTCCCTTATTCTCTGATGAGATTCTACATCTTTTAAATACAGAAACATTAAATCAAATATAGATAGAATTGTTTGATATATTTTTCCAAAATTATTAACATAAATTTTTCCTGATTTTTCATAATTCTCCATATTTCTTTTTTGTATAATCTTTCTTCCTATTTGTCTGTAAACTCTTCTGGCCACAATAATTGCAAATCTATATTTGAATGGAATTTTCTTTATTGAAGTATATGAGCTTTCATAAAACATATCTGCAAGTTTCAATGTTGCTTCAATATTTTCAAAATCGGGTTTAATATATTGTCTATTCATTTTTTTATCTTCAATAACATCTCTTGCTATATTTGTAAGTTGCATAGCAATACCCAAATCTATAGCACCCTTTAAGGATCTTGTGTCGCTTACATTTAATATTTTAGCCATCATTAAACCAACTGTTCCAGCTACTCTATATGAATAAACTAATAAATCTTTTACTGATCTTAAATAAACTTTTTGTTTTAAATCTGAGCCAACACCATCAATTAAATCATCTAAAATAATTCGTTTAATATTGTTATTATATGCAAGGTCAATCATATCGTTTACAATTAACCCATGTTCATTTTGCTTTAATATATTTCTATCATTATTATCTATTTCATAAGTTTTTTTATAAATATTTTTAATTTCATTAAATCTTTCTTCTCTTAATTCCAAATCAGTTTCTTCATCTACCAGATCATCCAGCACTCTACAAAATGCGTATAACTTAGAACAATCTTGATAAACATTTTTTGGTAAAAAAAAACCAGCCCAATTAAATGATTTAGCAAATTGAGCTAGGTAGTTTACATTAGACATTAAATTATTTTATCCAATACTTTAGCTGATGATAGAACACCAGGAACACCTGCTCCCGGATGCGTTCCTGCTCCTACAAAATAAAGACCATCATAAATTTCGGATTTATTGTGAAATCTAAAATAAGCTGATTGTGAAAATTTTGGCTGGATTGAAAAACCAGAACCATATTTAGTATTAAGTTCTTTTTCAAAGTAATCTGGTGTTAAATAAAAATCTTCAATAATGTTTTCTCTAAGGTTTGGCATTAAATCCTTTTCCATCTTATCAATTACTAAATTTTTCATTTTTTCGCCTTCAATAGTCCAATCAATTTTTGATTGATTGTTTGGAACAGGAATTAGAACATAAAAACAATCCTGTCCTTCAGGAGCCATAGATTTGTCGGTAGCTGATGGTCTGTGAAGATAATAACTTATATCGTTATTTAGCTTTTTATTGTCAAATATATCATCAAGGTGCTCTTTGTATTTATTACCAAACTTTATAGTATGATGTTCTACGTCATCATAAGTTTTTTTAGTTCCAAAATAATAAACAAATAATCCCATTGAATATTCCATTCTACTTTTTTTCCATTTAAACAATAACGAGTTATTTTTATTTCCATTTAACATTTTTTCATAAACTGCAGGTGGATCTGCATTACAAATAACATTGTTAGCATCAATTTTAGTTTGGTCATCTAGTTGAATGCCAGTAATTTTATTTCCGTCTGTAATAATTTTATTTACTTCATGTCCTTTTATTATTTTTATACCAACCTCATTCATCAATTTTTCAAAACCCTTTATGATATTTCCTGTTCCACCCATTGAGTAATGAATTCCCCATTTTTTTTCTAAGTATAAAATTAGTCCATAAATAGAAGTTGTTGTAAATGGATTTCCACCAACTAGAAGAGGATGCATACTAAGTATTCTTCTTAATTTTTCATTTTTTATATATGAAGATACTAATGAATAAACTGACTTATAGCTTTTAAGTTTTAATAGCGCTGGCAATTGTTGTATCATACTAAATGGTTTATCAAATGGAACATCAGCAAGCTCTGTAAAACCTTTATCAAAAATTTTTTTTGTAAAATTTACTAATTTTTCATAACCCTCAACATCTTCTTTATTTATTGCTTCAATTTGTTTTTTCATCTCAATTTCATTGCCTGAATAATTAAATTTAGACTTATCTTCAAAAATAAATTGATACCAAACTTTAAGCGGAGATAGCTCGATATAATCGTTGGGATCTTTTTTGAATAATTCAAATAATTCATCAATTAAATAGGGAGCTGTTATAACTGTTGGGCCACCATCATACGTAAAACCATTTTTTTTAAAAACTCTTGCTCTTCCACCTAGGTCAGGCTGTTTTTCAATTAGAGTAACTTTATGTTTTTTTGCTCTTAATCTTAGAGCGGCAGCAATACCACCAAATCCAGATCCAATAATAATCGAATTCATATAAATAATTTATATTTTTTTTATAATTAAAGTAAGAAATTTCTTTAAATTATTACGAATTAATTTTCTTTAATTCAGATTTTGCTTTTTCTAA
>CACJRJ010000034.1 GCA_902595725.1 uncultured Pelagibacteraceae bacterium | reverse complement strand
ACGTGGAGGTTTTGCTAGCCAATCAAAGTCTGACTCCATTTTAACAAAAGCTAGCTGTAAATAAACTGGGGTCCCCCATTTTTTCTCAGTTTTTTTAACATGCTTATACCAAAAATATCTTTCAGAAAATATTGAACAACCATCAGCAGTATTTTTAGGAATAGAGGAACAGGCTGAAGTGAATAAAAATAAAATGACGAAAAAACTATTTAAAATCTGTTTTCGCTTTTTCATTAAGTTCATCCATTTTTTTTCTGATGTCTTCATCCGATATATTATTATTTTTTAAATCATCTTTTATTTTTCTAAAAACATCTTCATCACCAGCTTCTGCAAAATCTGCTTTTATTACGGATTGTATATATTCTTTTTCTTTACTTTCATCATAACCAAGAATTTTAGAGACCCATTCTCCTATATATTTATTTCTTCTTGCACTTACTTTAAATTGAAGCTCTTGGTCGTGTGCAAATTTTTTCTCAAAGCTTTTTTCTCTTTCATCAAATGAACTCATTTTTTCTCCAAAAATTAAATAAAATTAATATTAAAATAGATATTAAAACTCCAGCCATATTACCAAATAAGTCAGAAAATTGAAATGATCTGTTTGGTATATACAAATGTGATAATTCAAGAATTATAGAAATAAAAATTAAGTATAAAATAATTTTTGTTAAATTATTGAAATAACTTATTAAACCCAGTGAAGAAAGTAAAAAGAAAACAAAAAGATGGTTCAAAGAAACTACAAAATCTGGGACTATTTGGGGTTGCTTTGAAATATCTTTATAAATTAAAAAACCCAATAAACTTCCTGGATAAATATATAAAAATACAAATATAATGTTTAAAATGTGAAATATTATTTTTGCCATTGATCAATTTATCTTATAATTAAATTTAAAGTATGAGTCATTTAATTTTAGTAAGACACGGCCAAAGTGAGTGGAATTTAGAAAAAAAATTCACTGGATGGGTAGATGTTGAGCTTGCACCCAACGGTAAATTAGAAGCTTGTAAATCTGGAGAGCTTATTAAAGAACTTAATTTGGAATTAAATTATTTTTTTTGTTCTTACCAAAAAAGAGCAATAGAAACTCTAAACTTAATATTAAATACTTTAAGAATTAAAAATGATGATGTGATTAAAGCATGGGAACTTAATGAAAGACATTATGGTGCTCTAACTGGACTTAATAAAGATGAAATGAAAAAAACTTTAGGAGAAGATAAAGTTTTAGAATTTAGGAGATCTTGGGATATTAGACCTGAACCGCTAAATAAAAATAACCCTTATCATCCTGTTAATATTAAAATTTATAAAAATATACCAAAAAATAAAATTCCTGACACTGAATCTTTAAAAGATACTTATGAAAGAGTAATTCCTTATTTTGAAAAAAACATCTCAGATAAACTTAATAAAAATATAATTATTGCAGCTCATGGAAATTCTATCAGAGCTTTATGTAAACATTTATTTAAAATAGATAATAAAAAAATTTCAAAACTAGAAATTCCAACTGGAAATCCTTTGTTAATTAAATTCGATAACAATAAAAAAGTTAAAGAGGCTTCTTATTTAGACAAAAAAAGAGCTAATGATTTAATTATTTTTAACTAGTTTATTATATATCTCCAAATCAGTTAAATGAATAAAATGCTCTTTACTTTCAAATCCATACAAAATTTTATTTTCTATTGCATAATCCCAAATCTTATTAACTGAAAATGGAACAACTCTTTCATTTTTAAATAAACTTTTATTAATAATTTGCAGGCCCGTATATATAAAATTATTTTCTTTATTTCTTATTAGCCTTTCATTACTTAATGAAAAATCACCTCTCATTCTTTTATCAAAGCTATTTTTTTTATTAACTATCATTAACAAATTTTTTACTTTTTTTTTAAAGTAGTAATCCATCATATTTAATGTCGTTTCTAAATAATTATCACCCCACAATGTATCTGGATTTAAAACAATAAAATCATTTTCATTTGACATATTAATTAGATTCAAAATACCACCTCCTGTATCTAAAATGATATTTCCGTCGCTAATAACCTCAATATTTAAATTTGATTTATAATTCAAAAAAAAGTTTTGAATCTGGTTATTAAGATAAAATGTATTAATTTTTATATTTTTTATCTTTAATTTTTGTAAAAAATTTATTGAATTTTCTAATAAAGTTATTTCATTAATTTTGATTAAAGGTTTTGGAATTTTTAAAGTTACTGGATTTAAACGTTTTCCATACCCAGCACCTAGAATTAATGCAGTATTAATTTTCATATTTATTTCTTTTTTTTTTTGAAAAATATTTATCTAAAACAGCTTTTAGTTCTATAAATTTTTTATTTTTTTCTGTTCTTTGCTCAATTAATTTCCATGCATAGGGGATCAATTTTAAATAATTATTCTTTTTATCTCTAGTTGATAATCTAGTAAAAATTCCAATTATTTTTAAATTTCTTAAAACTGATAAAATTTCAAAATCATTTTTAAAGTTCTCAATATTCATTTTTTTATTTGTTTTAATGTATTCTTCAAAAATATCTTGTTTAAATCTTATACTAGTTTTAAGTCTCACATCATCTATTAGCGAGGCAACGTCATAAGCTATATTTCCAAAAACAGCATCTTGACTATCTATTAGACATAATTTTTTATTTTTAAACATCAAATTTGAAACATGAAAATCTCTGTGAACAAATGTCTTATTACTAAATTTAATTTTATTAATTAAACTCTTAAAAACTAAAATTAATTTTTTTTTTAGTAAAGTTTGATTTTTTTTTTTTATTTTTTTTGGAACATACCAGTCTAAAAATAGTTTAGCTTCATTTAAAAGGATTCTTTTTGAATATTTTGGAACTTTATAGATAGAGCCTAAAAATGTTTTTATTCTTTTAGTTTTAATTTTTTGAATTAAATTTAATAATTTAATAATATTTTTATAATAAATTAATTTTTTTTTATTATTTTTTTTTATTTCTTGATAAACAGTAAAATTACCAAAATCTTCTATTTGAATGTTTTTAAATTTATAATTTTGCCTAATTAACTTTGGTGCTTTAATTTTATTCTTAATTAAGATTTTATTAATAGCATCATAAATTAATAAATTTTTTTTTATCTCTTTTTTACTAGCTACAATAATAGTATTATTGTACCTATAAAATTTTCTAAAAGATGCATCTCCAGATAAAGATTTAAGTTTACTTAAATTCATTAAATATTTCTTTTCTATGTTCAGAAAATATTTCTAAATTTCTACGCTGGAAATCATTTTCATAACTAAAATACAATTCAATTACTTTTTTTGGTTTATCAG
>CACJRJ010000033.1 GCA_902595725.1 uncultured Pelagibacteraceae bacterium | reverse complement strand
TATGTTCGTTGTAGGGTTTAAAAATGTTAAATAATAGTGCAAATATAAAAGAGCCAGGACTAAATGTATTACCACCTGGGGTTGAGAGATACATTGTAAATGGAGGTGGTCTTACAGGAATTCAAATTCTTCCAGATGACGAGATAGAAATTATAAATAATGAAGGAAATCAAATTTGTGAAATTTCTGTTTTTAACAAAGAAGGAAAATCAGAAACATCAATTCTTAACTTAAAAGAAAATAAAGATGCGTCAGAAATTAAAGCAATTCTATCAAAAAAAGATGAAAGTTCTCTAATAGTACTTCGGCAGCTTAAAAAAAGAAATTTAGATATTTCAAAATCCAAATCTTCAATTGTTTTTGATAAAGACACAGGTTGGGGTGAAAAAATAAAAATAAAATCAAAAGATAAATGTTATTGTATTTTTGCAGCTCCTGGTGCTGAAATGTTAGTTCATGAACAGAATCCTCCAACTGATTTAACTATTTTTGTTAAAAGATCTAAAATTAAAAAAGATAAAGAACATCATGTAATACCTGATCCTATGTTTGATCCACTTAGTGAGACAAATATTGATCGAGCAACAGCAATTTCTTTTCAAGTCAAAGAGGGTGATTATATTCAAGTTATTTCACCAACAGGAAGACAGTGTTCTGATTTTGTAGCTTTTGATACTACAAAACTAGATAAAAGAATTGAAAAAGGTTTAGATTGGCAAACAACAAGAACCTTTATGGGTAGTACTTTTCCAGGACCAGGTTTATTTTCTAAATTTTATGATACTGATCATGAGCCTTTGGTTGAAGTAATCAGAGATACTGTTGGAAAACATGATACTTTTAATTTAGCATGTACATCAAAATATTATGAAGATGCAGGATATTTTGGTCACCCAAATTGTTCTGACAATTTAAATGCTTCTATGGAAAAATTTGGAGTTCAAAAAAAAAGAGGTTGGCATGCAATAAATCTTTTTTTTAATACCTCAGCAGGAGGTTTAAATTCTGTTTTATCAGATGAATCTTTTGCTAGACCTGGTGATTATGTAACATTTAGAGCCTTAAAAGATATAACTTGTGGAACTACAGCTTGTCCAAGTGACATTGATGCTTGTAATTCATGGAATCCAACAGATATTTTTGTTAGAACTTATGATAAAAAAAAAGAATTTACAAAATCTTTTGGATTTAGAATGAAAACAGACTCGGAAAATAAATTAACTCGGAACACTGGGTTCTATGAAAGAACTTCAAAACTGACTAGAAATTTTGTTGATGCTAGAGGTTTTTGGCTGCCAAACGATTATACAAAACATGGAATAATTAACGAATATACTGCTTGTAGAGAAAAATCTGTTGTAATCGATTTATCTTCTCTAAGAAAATTTGAAATCTTGGGACCAGATGCAGAGGAGTTAATGAATTATACATTAACAAGAAATGTAAAAAAACTTTCAGTAGGTCAGGTAGTCTATTCTTCAATGTGCTATGAAAATGGTTTCATGTTTGATGATGGAACGTTGCTAAAATTGAGTGATCATGGTTTTAGATGGGTGTGTGGAGATGAATATGCTGGAGAGTGGTTAAAGGAGCAAGCAAAGAAAAGAAATTACAAAGTGTTAATAAAAAATTCAACTGATCAAATTAATAATATTTCTCTACAAGGACCAAATAGCAGAAAAATTCTTGAAAAATTTATTTTTACACCGCCTACTCAACCTGCAATTTCTGAATTACAATGGTTTAGGTTTACTATTTGTAGAGTTGAAGATTTAAATGGTATTCCGTTAATTGTTTCAAGAACAGGTTACACAGGTGAGCTGGGATATGAAATCTGGTGTCATCCATCAGATGCTCCTAAGGTTTGGGACAAAGTAATGGAAGCTGGAAAAGATGAAGGAATTATACCTGCTGGGTTTGGTGCTTTAGATTTATTAAGAATTGAAGCTGGATTAATATTATTTGGAAATGAATTTGATGGACAAGTTGATCCTTTTGAAGCTGGTGTTGGTTTTACAGTCCCACTAAAAACAAAAACTGATGATTTTATTGGTAAAGAAAGTTTAATTAAAAGAAAAGAAAATCCTCAAAAAAAATTAGTTGGACTTGAACTAAGTGGTAAAGAAAAGGCAAATCATGGTGATTGTGTTCATATAGGTAGATCTCAAGTTGGTATTGTAACAAGTGGATGTATCTCACCAACATTAAATAAAAATATTGCACTTTGTAGAATAGATATTGGCCATTCAGAATTAGACACTGAGGTAGAAGTTGGAAAAATAGATGGACATCAAAAAAGAATACCAGCAAAAATAGTTCCTTTTCCACATTACGATCCAACTAAGTCAAGGGTAAGGTCATAATGGTAATGAAAAGTACAAAAAATTTATTAGATTTTTGGGAAGATCAGATGAGACAATCTCATCGATCAAGTAATTACTTTTTTAGAAAATCTCCTTCACATTATCACATGATGCTTTTAATTATGGCTTATTATAAGCAAAACATACCCATTACTGTAGAGGAGCTGAAGACAAAACTATTTAAAACTTCAAGACCAAAATCTGCCTTAATAATTAATGAAGCGTGTGAAAAAGGTTTTTTTTATTTAGAAAAAGCTCAAGACGATCAAAGAAAAAAAAATATAAAACCAACTAATAGTTTTGTAAATGAATTTGAAGATTATCTTAAAAAGTTAAAAGAAATATCGCTTTAACCAGTATTCTTCATAGCCGCAGATACGCCTGCTATTGATGTCATCATTGCATCATTAAGATATTTTTTGTCATTAGATTTGATTTTTTTCTTTGATATTTTGCTCATAACGACAGCTTGTAATATGTTTAAAACTTCAGAATAGATGTTTCTAACTAGAACGGTTGTTCTAAATTTCTTTCTTTGATTTATTATTTCTCTTGGGGTTATATATTTATTTAACTTTTTGATAATAGCAAATTCAGATCTGAGTTTATTACCCACTTCTCTTAATTTTTTATCTGCAAGACTGTTTTCATAAACCTCGGAAATCTCTGGGTCAACTTTTGAAATAACCATATCTAAAATATCCATTGTAGAATTAAAAAATGGCCAATTTTTTTCCATATCTGTAAGAATAGTTTTGTAATTTTTAACTGAAGAATATTTTAGAGCATCACCAGTTCCTAACCAAGCAGGCAACATTAATCTTATTTGTGTCCATGCAAATACCCATGGTATTGCTCTTAAGCTTTGAATGTTATCTATATTTTTTCTTTTAGAAGGTCGTGACCCTATTGATAATTTTCCAAGAGCTAAGTGAGGGGTAACAGTCTTAAAATATCTTATAAAATCTGAGTTCTCATTTATATTTTTTCTATAAGCATTGGTTGAAATTTTTGTCATTTTTTCAATTAGTTTTCTCCAACTATCTTTAGGATGTGGGGGTGGATCTAAAGTAGCTTGCATTACAGATCCTATATAACTACATAAATTGTATTTTGCTAAAGGTTCATAACCATATTTTTGTTGAATCATTTCTCCTTGGTCAGTAATCCTAATTCGACCATAAACAGAATTTGGGGGTTGAGATCTCATTGTTGCTTGAATTGGTCCACCACCCCTTCCATGTGAGCCACCTCTGCCATGAAAAAAAGTAAGATCAATTTTATATTTTTTTGCAATTGTTAAAACTTCTTCTTGAAGTTTGTA
>CACJRJ010000032.1 GCA_902595725.1 uncultured Pelagibacteraceae bacterium | reverse complement strand
CCTCTAAGAATAGCATTCCATTTTCACGTAATTTATATCTAACCTATGTTAGAAAAAAAGCATTTAAATATGGTGGTTTTTTAGATGATGACTGTATTATAGATAAAAGATGGTTAGTAAATATGATTAAATTTATTCAAAGCAATAAATGTGACATAGTAGGAGGTCCTCAAAAACATATAATTAAAAAAAAAAAATTTAAAATTTTTTTTGATTTGATTGAACCAAAAAGAAAAAATGGAAAAATTGTTGATTGGGTTGCAACTAATAACTCTTTTTTTAAAAGCAAAGTAATTAAAGATAGTAAAGTTAAATTTGATGAACAACTTACCAACTATGGGGGAAGTGATCAGCTTTTTTTTAAATTATTATCGAAAAAAAAATATATAATTAAGTGGAACTCAAATTCTTTAGTATATGAAAATTACCAAGTAAATAGAGAAAAAAATAAATGGTTTTTTAAAAGAAATTTAAGATATGGCTATTCAGGAAATATTATTGATTTGAAATGTTACGGTAAGTTTTTAGGAATATTTATAATATTTTTAAAAGTTATATTTTTAATAATTCAATCAATAATTGTTATTTGTATTCCATTTCATTCATACAGATTGAAATCTTTTTTTTGTGCTGTAAGAGCTTTAGGTAGGATACTTGGAATATTTAATTATAACCCAAAAAAGTATATATAATTTGAAATTAAGTAATATCCAAAAAAATAAGAAATATATATAAAATTATTTTTTTCAATTGATTGTAATATTTTATTTTTATCAAAATAAATTATTAATAAAATAAGAAACATAGGTTCAAAATATTTTTGAAAAATAAAAAACCCTGTTGTAAATGTGGACAGTATTAAAATTGATAGAAAAATACTTTTTATATTTTTTTCAGAAAAAAATAATATTAAGTATATTCCAATAAAAGAAGTACAAAAAAATAGTATTTTACTTTTTAAAATTAAAATAAATATTTTATAAAATATACCTCCCCCAACCGTAACTTTATATTCAAATGAATAGATACAAATAATTGTTAGAATAATTGAGAATAAAAAAATTTTTAGTCTAAACAAATTTTTAATTTTTTTTTCTGCGACAGGTAAATTTAAAAGATATTGAACAAAAAATGGAAGCAAATAGAATAATATAATAGAAGCTGATATTAATATTGCAGAGGTAAAGTTGGTTACCTCTTGATCCATTGCCGTAAGAAGAATTTGATTATTAAATAAAAAAATTAATCCTGGAGAAGCAAGAATTAATAAAAAAATGCCATTTAATAAAAAGTATTTAATTTTAAATTCTAAATAAAAATCTAGCAGAAGATATAAAAAGAAAAATACATAGTACTGCCGCGTATAACAAGCCAAAGAAGTAAAAAATACTGTTAAAAAATAATATTTAAAACTATTATAATTGCAATCTTTTAACTTTAGATGAAAAAAAATTCCAATTGTTAAAAAAATTAATGCAACTATATGATTATTGCCCCAAATTGCCGAATATTGAAATGCTGGAAATAAATAAATTAAAGAACTTAATAAAATTAAATTATACTTATTAATATTTTTAAATCTATTTCGTAAGCAAAGAAAGAAAATAATAGGTAGCAATAGCGAGGTTATAAAAACTATAAATAAATAATTTTTTAATGAATCATTAAAATAGTATATTTGAGAAAAAATTATATTATGAAGTGGAAAATTTATTAAATTTGTATCCACACCCATCTCCAATTTTATCAAATTCGCAATATCTTCTTTTAAATATGTTATATACTGCCAATGAGTTGCCAAATCATTTACCACTCCCCCAGTTCTTGTTTTAATGTCAAATTCTAGCAAAAATGGGTTAAGTTCTTGAGGTCCGAGCAAACTAGATAAATTGATTTTTAAGATAAAACTTATTATTGATGATGAAAATATTAAAATACAAAATAAAATAATAAAAAATTTATTTACAAAAAGTCTATTTAATAAAATGAAAAAAGATTTCATATCTATAATAATACCTTATCACAAAAAAAAAATACATTTTCAAGATACAATTAACTCTATAATCAAGCAAACTTATACCAATTATGAATTAGTAGTTATTTATGATGATCAAGACAAATCCGAACTTAATTTTGTAAAAAATGTTTTAAAAAATGTTAAAAAAAAAAAAATCAGATTAATTGTAAATAAAAAAAATATTGGAGTAGGATTATCTAGAAATAAAGCAATTAAGTCTGCCAAAGGTAATTATATAGCTTTTTGCGACGCAGATGATAAGTGGAAAGTTAATAAATTAGATTACCAATTAAAATTTATGAAAAAAAATAATATTCAATTTTGTCATTCTAGTTATGATATTATTAATAAGTTTTCAACCAAGATTGGAGAATTTCAAGTTCAACATATACTTACATATGAAGATTTAATACGAAGTTGTGATATTGGTTTATCATCAGTTATGATTTCAAAAAAGTTGATGAATAATTATCTTTTTTCAAAATTAAAAACAAAAGAAGATTATTTATTATGGCTTAAAATAATTAAGTCTACAAAAAGATTTCAAGGTATAAAAAAAAAATTAATTTACTGGAGATATCTTGATACATCTTTATCATCTTCTAATTTACAAAAAATTGGTGATGCGTTTAGACTTTATAAAAAACATCTAAATTTTAATTATTTTAAAACTTTGCTATGTGTATTTAGATTAAGTATTAATTCTATAATAAAAAAAAAAAATATTTATAATTGAATAATTTAATGAATAATTTAACTTTAGTAATTCCAGCAAAATATGAATCAACAACATTACCAATTGTATTGAAGGAAATAAATGATATGAAATTATCATGTAAAATTATTGTTGTGGTTCCTGAATACGATCAATCTACCATTGAAGCTATTGCAAAATTTGATTGCAAAATATTAAAACAAAAAGGTGAAGGTTTTGGAAATGCTTTGATACAAGGATTAAGAGAATCTGACACAAAATATTCATGTATTTTTAATGCAGACGGGTCTTTTGATCCAAAATATTTATCAGAAATGTCTAAAAAATTAGATCAAGGTATGGATTTTATTTTTAATACAAGATATGTGCATCCAGGTGGAAGTGAAGATGATACAATAATTACTTATATTGGAAACAAATTTTTTACTTTTATTTGTCAAATTTTATTTAGATTAAATATTTCAGATGTGTTATTTACCTACGTAATGGGAAGAGCCGAAGCATTTAAAAAATTAGAACTTACAAGTAATGATTTCACATTTTGTATAGAGCTGCCCGTAAAAGCAAAATTTAACAATTATAAAATTTCTGATTATCCATCTTTTGAAAGATCTAGAATCAGTGGTAAAAAAAAAGTAAATGAATTTATAGATGGTTTTTTAATACTATTTTCTATAATAAGATTATTTATTTTTAAAAAATGAAAAAGAAAAAAATAGCATTAATAACCGGTATTACTGGACAAGATGGATCATATCTAGCAGAATTATTATTAGAAAAAAATTATGTAGTTCATGGTGTAATCAGAAAGTCTTCAACTTTTAATACTTCAAGAATAGATCACATTTATATAGACCCACATAAAAAAACTAATTTTTTTCTTCATTATGGCGATCTCACTGATACTAACAGCATATATAATATAATTCACAAAATAAGACCTAACGAAATTTATAATCTAGGTGCACAAAGTCATGTAGGAGTTTCTTTTGAAAATCCGGAACTTACATCCGAGGTATCTGGAGTAGGAACTTTAAGAGTTTTGGAGGCACTAAGATTTTTAAAAATGAAACATGTAAAATTTTATCAAGCAAGCACTTCAGAACTTTTTGGCGAAACATATGGAAAGAATATTTTTAATGAAAAATCAAAATTTCATCCAAAATCTCCTTATGGTGTTGCAAAACTATACTCATATTGGATTACATCAGTTTATAGAGAATCCTATGGAATGTTCGCCTGTAATGGAATATTATTTAATCACGAAAGTCCAAGAAGAGGAGAAACTTTTGTAACAAGAAAAATTACGAGATTTTTGGCAAGAAAAAAAGTTGGACTAGAAAAAATTCTTTACCTTGGAAACTTGAATGCGAAAAGAGATTGGGGACATGCAAAAGATTATGTTGAAATGCAATGGAGAATATTGCAACAAAAAAAACCTAAAGATTATGTCATAGCAACAGGAGAAACATATAGTGTTAGAGAATTTATTACACTTGCAGGTAGATACTTGGGAATGAAAATATTCTGGAAAGGAAAAGGATTGAACGAATTTGGATATATTATTAATAATCGAAAAGAAGAAAT
>CACJRJ010000031.1 GCA_902595725.1 uncultured Pelagibacteraceae bacterium | reverse complement strand
TAAATAAATTTGGTGAAAAAAATACTATTCTGATCTCTGCTGATATTGAAAACCAAATAAATCAATTAGAAAATGATGAAAAAAATAATTATATGAAAATGATTAAATTGAAAGAAACAGGTTTAAATACATTAATTAAAAAAGGATATGAACTTCTTGAGCTAGAAACCTTTTTTACTTCTGGCTTAGAGGAATCTAGGGCCTGGACTATTCCAACAAACTGTACCGCTCCAAAAGCAGCTGGACATATCCATACAGATTTTGAAAAAGGATTTATAAGGGCGGAAACAGTATCTTTTGAAGAATTTGTTAAAAATAACGGTTGGATAAATTCAAAAAATAATGGAAAAATGAGATTAGAGGGTAAAGATTATATTGTTAAAGATGGTGATGTTTTAAACTTTCGTTTCAATACGTGACCAAAGCTTTTTCATGCTAAAATAAACAAGTACAGTTATTATTAATAAATAAATTATTGCTCTAAATCCAATCTTGTGACGTGCTTCCAAATGAGGTTCTGCTGCCCAGGCTAAAAAAGCTACAACATCTTTTGACATTTGCTCTTCGCTACTTACTGTTCCATCAATGTATTCTACAGATCCGGACATTAAAGGTTGTGACATTTTAATTTTATTACCTGGCATATATTTGTTATAATAAACACCATCATCTAAAATAATTCCTGATGGTGGATCTTCATAACCCATCAAAACAGAATAAATATAGTCTGCTCCACCCTTTCTTGCTTTTACTAAAACTGACATATCTGGAGGGTATGCACCACCATTTGCTGCTGTGGCTGCTTGTTCATTCGGGTATGGTCCAACAAATTTATCTGAAAGCCTACCTGGTCTAGTAAACATTTCCCCATCACTATTCGGTCCATCTGTAACTTCAAATTGAGAGGCAATTATTTTCACCTGTTGTTCTGAAAATTCAGGTCCACCTGGTTGTGAAAGATTTCTATAACTTAAATATTTCATTGAATGGCAAGCCGCACATACTTCTGTATAAACTTGATATCCCCTTTGTAATTGTGCTCTATCAAATTTACCAAAAAAACCTTTAAAACTCCAACCTGGTTCTAATAATTTTTGAGATTGTTCTGCAGCTGTTGAGCTAAAACTATAAGATAAAAATATCATTAAAATAAGAAACGGTTTGAAAAAATTTTTCATTAAATTTCCTTATTTTTTTTAATCATAGCTTCTTTTGGAGAGCCGCCAAGAATAGGCTCTGTTAAGCTTAGTGGAACATCTAAAGTTTTTTCTTTTGCCCCCAGAATAGGAAGAATAACTAAAAAATGTAAAAAATAATAAGCTGTAGCTACCCTTGCAACAAGTAAATAAAGCCCTTCTGCTGGCATCGCACCTACATAGCCTAAAATTAAAACGTCTGCTACCAAGAACCAATAGAACTGTTTGTACAAAGGTCTAAATATTGCTGATCTTACCTTTGAAGTATCAAGCCAAGGTAAAATCACTAATACAAAAATTGCTGCAAACATGGCAATAACTCCAAATAATTTATCTGGTATAGATCTTAAAATTGCATAAAAAGGTAAAAGATACCACTCAGGCACTATATGCGCAGGTGTAACTAACGGATTTGCCTCAATATAATTGTCAGCATGACCTAAAATATTTGGTGAATAAAAAACAAAGAAAGCAAAAACTATTAAAAATATTAAAAGAGCAAATAAATCTTTAATCACAATATAAGGATGAAATGGTACGGTATCTTTTGATGGTTTTTTTAAATCAATTCCAATTGGATTATTGTTGCCAGGAACATGTAATGCCCAAATGTGAAGGATTACTAACCCAAATATTAAAAAAGGGAAAAGATAGTGTAGACTATAAAATCTTGTAAGTGTAGGGTTGTCAACAGCATAGCCTCCCCATAACCAATTAGTAACACTCTCACCAACAAAAGGTATTGCACTAAATAAATTTGTTATTACAGTTGCGCCCCAAAAGCTCATTTGACCCCAAGGTAAAACATAACCCATAAAAGCAGTTGCCATCATAAGAAAGTATATGATCATTCCTATAATCCAGATAACTTCTCTTGGGGACTTATAAGATCCATAATACAGTGATCTAAATATATGGATGTAAACTGCTAAAAAAAACATTGAAGCACCATTTGCATGTACATAACGCATTAACCATCCATAATTTACATCTCTCATTATATGTTCAACACTTCCAAACGCTAAATCAGCACTTGCTACATAATGCATAGCAAGTATTAATCCTGTAACAATTTGTGTAATTAAACAAAAAGTTAAAATTCCCCCAAATGTCCACCAGTAATTTAAATTTTTAGGTGTTGGATATTCTTGAAGGTGATTTGAAAGTGTCAATAATGGCAAACGATCATTAAACCATTTTCCTAATTTTGATTTCGGCGTGTATTCGTGATCACTCATTATAAATTTTTATCCAATCTTAATTGTATTGCTGTTAACAAATTCGTATTTTGGAACTTCCATATTCGTTGGCGCAGGCCCTTTTCTTATTCTTCCTGAAGTATCATAATGAGATCCATGGCAAGGACAGAACCATCCGCCATATTCTCCTTTGTCTCCTAAAGGAACACAGCCCAAGTGAGTACAAACACCTAACATAACTAACCATTCAGGATTCTTTGCTCTATCCTCATCAGTTTCAGGATGTGGCAGATCCTCTAATTTTACATCTTTAGCTTTTGCAATTTCTTCTTCTGTTCTTCTTCTAATAAAAACGGGTTTGCCTCTCCACAAAACTGTAATTGATTGTCCTCTTTCAACTCCGCTTATATCTACTTCTGTACTAGCAAGTGCTTTTACTGATGCGTCTGGATTCATTTGGTCTATTAACGGCCAGACAACAGCTCCAACTCCTACTGCACCAAGCGCATATGATGCTGTAAATATAAAGTCTCTTCGGTTGGTTTTTTTGTCTTCTTCCATTAATTTATCTTCTACTTATGTCTAATTATATGATTAAATATGAATTAAAAAGTATTTTTCTAAGGATACAATGACACACGACAAACCTAATTTAAGCCCAAAAATAGCTTTATATGAGCCAGATATACCTCAAAATACTGCTTCAATTGTAAGAACATGCTCATGCCTAGGCGCTCAACTAGAAATTATTGAACCATGTGGTTTTTTATTAACAGACAAAAGATTTAAAAGGGTTGTGATGGATTATTTAGAAGAAGACAAAATAAAATTTTACAAAAATGCTGATGATTTTTTTAATAACAAAAAAAACCAAAGGGTTATTTTAATCACAACTAAAGGCATTAAATCTTATACAGAATTTAATTTTAAAATTAGTGATACGCTTCTCTTTGGACGGGAAAGCGCCGGTGTTCCAAATAAAGTTCATAAGATAGCCAATGAAAAGTTAAAAATACCAATGGCAAAAAATAAAAGATCTTTAAACCTTGCTACATCTGTTGGTATAGTTTTAGCCGAACAAATAAGACAAATAACAAAATAAATGGAAACTGATATTAAAAAAAAATTGGCAAGAAATTGGTTTAAAGTTCTACAAGATATGATTTGTTTTGAAATTGAAGAAATTGAGAAGAATAAAAAAAAATTTATTTCAAATCATTGGGAAAAAAATAAAAAAAAAGATGAGGGAGGTGGAGAATATAGAATTCTAGAAAACGGCAAAGTATTCGAAAAAGTTGGTGTAAATTTTTCAGAAGTTTATGGAAAATTTTCAAAAGAATTTAGAAAAAAAATACCTGGAGCAAATTCTAATCCAAATTTTTGGGCTTCAGGAATATCAATCGTAATGCATATGCAAAATCCATATGTTCCTGCTATGCATTTTAATACAAGATATATTCATACTTCATTTGGTTGGTTTGGTGGAGGTATGGATGTGACGCCTAGTATTGAAGATAAAAAATTAAAAAATTGGTTTCACAAAGAACTTAAATTAACATGTGATAGACACAATAAAAGATATTATAAAAAATATAAAAAAAATTGTGACGAGTATTTTTATCTTCCTCATCGTAAAGAAACTAGAGGAATTGGAGGGATATTTTTTGATTATAAAAAAGAAAACTGGGAAAAAGATTTTAGCTTTGTGCGCGATGTTGGGCTTACATTCAAAAGAATATCTAAAGAAATTATAAATAAAAAAAACAATAAAAAATGGAATAATAAAGAAAAAGAAATTCAATATTTAAAAAGAGGAAGGTATGTTGAATTTAATTTACTTTATGATAGAGGAACCAGGTTCGGTTTACAAACAGGTGGAAATACAAATGCAATTTTAATGTCTCTTCCACCCATGGCAAAATGGAAATAAATTATGGATAAAGAGCCAATTACAGTTTCTGGGTTAGAAAAACTAAAAGACGAATTAATTTTTTTAAAAGAAAAAAAACGTCCTGAGATTGTAGCCGCAATTGCTGAGGCTAGATCACATGGAGATCTTAAAGAAAATGCAGAGTATCATGCAGCAAAGGAACAGCAGTCGCATAGTGAAGGAAGAATTCAAGAAATAGAAGATTTAATAGCTAGAGCAAATGTTATCGATGTAACAAAAATTAATAATGATGGAAAAGTAATTTTTGGATCTACAGTCTACTTGCAAAATTTAGATACAAATGAAAATACAGAATATAAACTTGTTGGAAAAGATGAGGCTGATTTAAAAAAAAAATTGATCTTTTTTCAATCGCCTATAGGAAGAGGGCTAATAGGAAAAAATAAGAATGATCTAGTAGAGATATTAACTCCAGCAGGTATAAAAAATTTTGAAATTATTGACGTAAAATATATTTAATTTTTTATTAATTTTTTAAGTTCCTGATCGGAAATTCTAAATGAATTTTCTATCCAAAACTCTTCAATTTCTTTTAATTTTACACCAAGTTCTTTACCTTCTTTATAATTAAATTTCTCAATTAATGTTTTTGCTTTTATATTAAACTTTGGTGATTCTTGATTGCTAAAAAAAGCTTTTAACTTAAGTAAATTTTTATCTATTTTTTTATTTTTAAGTATTTTAAAATCAATAAGGTCTATT
>CACJRJ010000030.1 GCA_902595725.1 uncultured Pelagibacteraceae bacterium | reverse complement strand
TCTGGTGTTTGATAATTGTGGGCAAGAATTACAGCATTTTTTTCTTTTTTAATTTTATTAATTTTATAGACATATGGAGCATGAATTGCCCATTCAATTTCTGGTATGGTTTTAGAAACTTTTTGATAAATAGGATCGGTTGCTTTTTTTATCTCTGTATTAACTTCCATATAAAAACTTACCAACTTGAAATTGAATTGTCATTAACTTATTCTGACGCATAAATGCGGTCATGCTGAAATTGGTAGACAGGCACGGTTGAGGGCCGTGTGGGCTTAGCCCATGAGAGTTCAAATCTCTCTGACCGCACCAGATAATTTTATAAATTTAATTTTTTAGGGGCGTTCTGTTGCCAGGTGCCCCAAACCCCGTAACTCAATTAATAAATTAATTAAGCTGCAAGTGCGTAACTTTCGTTAGCATTTATAATTTAGCCCTTTACGGCGGAACAATACCGAACGAAAGAATAACTTTTAGACACTCGTCGATTCTGATTCACCCCCATAAGTTGAAATTGGTGGAGGTGGTGGGTACTGCCCCCACGTCCGCAATGCTTATTACGAAATTCGTTTATCGTCGTAGTTGGAAAACCAACATTATTAATATAAAAGTAAAATAAATAGATTCAATATATTATTCATGAAATTAACTAAAGAACAACAACAAGAGATTAAAGATCAACAAAACCAAGAAACTACCACAAAAAGAGTTACTGCACCTGAACTTGAAAAAATTCTTTATGAAGCAATACCCATTCTGGATCATGGCTTTATAAGAGTCGTTGATTATATGGGCAACGATACTTCTATAGTGCAAGCTGCAAGAGTTTCTTATGGAAAAGGTACCAAAAAAGTTTCAACTGACTCAGGCTTAATTAAGTATTTAATGAGACATTGGCATAGCACCCCATTTGAAATGTGTGAAATAAAATATCATGTAAAACTTCCCATCTTTATTGCAAGACAGTGGATTAGACATAGAACTGCAAACGTTAACGAATACTCAGCAAGATATTCAATTTTGGATAAAGAATTTTATTTGCCTAATACAGAAAATTTAGCAGCTCAATCCCAGAGTAATAGACAAGGAAGAGGGGATACGCTTCAAGGAGAGCAAGCTCAGAAAGTTTTGAATCTTTTAAAAAAAGATGCCGAACAAACTTATGACAATTACGAGATGATGCTTAACGAACGTTATGATGGTTCTATAATTAATGAAAATGCAGTCGGACTTGCAAGAGAGCTTGCTAGAATGAATTTAACTTTAAATACTTATACTCAATGGTATTGGAAAACTGACTTACTTAACCTAATGAACTTTTTAAGACTAAGGGCAGATCACCATGCACAATATGAAATTAGAACATATGCGGAAGCAATGTTAGATACATTAAAAAAATGGGTACCTATCACATATGAGGCATTTATGGATTATAGAGTTGGCGGCACAGAAGTATCAGCAAAAGGAAAAGTTATATTACAAAAATTAATTAAAGGTGAAGAAGTTATTTTAGATCATTCAGGTTTATCAAAAAGAGAATGGAATGAATTAATGATTGCCTTTGGTCTTAAAGATAAGTTGATTTAATTTTATTAGCTAAATTAAGATAAATTTTTGAAATTTCATGGTCTGGTTTGCTTTCAACAATTGGAGTTCCTTGATCTCCTAACTTGCCAACTTCAGGATTAATTGGTATTTCACCTAAAAATTCTTTTTTAAATTCATCAGCAGTTCTTTTTACCCCACCTTCTCCAAAAATTGGATATTTTTTTCCATCATCTCCAATGAAATGACTCATATTATCAATTAAACCAATAATCTTTACACCAAGCTTATCGAACATTCTAATTCCACGTTTTACATCCTGCAATGCAATTTCTTGTGGTGTAGAAATAATAATTACCCCATCCATTTTTATTTCCTGTGAAAAGGTAAGTTGTGTATCACCTGTACCTGGAGGCATATCTACAATTATAAAATCTAAATCTTTCCATGCAACTTTTTGCGTAAAAGTCTTTATTGCACTCGTGACCATAGGCCCTCTCCATATCATTGGAGTTTGTTCTTCAGTTAAAAAACCAATAGACATACACTGAATGTCGTATTTTGAAATTGGGTTTAAAGTTTGTCCATCGCTTTTAGGTTTTTCATTTATTGAAAGTAATTTTGGCAATGAGGGTCCATAAATGTCGGCGTCTAATAATCCGACTTTGCATCCTGTTTTTTTTAATGCAATTGCAATATTTGTGGCAAATGTAGATTTTCCAACACCACCTTTTGCACTTGAAATTGCTATTGTAAATTTTGTTCCATTAATAGGGTTTTTTTCAAAGGATTTTTGTCGCGGTTTTGTATCCATTAATCCAACTTATCTTGTTTTTCCTGATAAAGACACTATATACATTGTCATATGAGCGATTTCAAAAATCAAAGTCCATGGGGATCTCCTCCGGGAGGTGGAAATGGTGACGGTTTTAGAAGAGGACCAACACCACCAGACATTGATGAAATTATAAAAAATATACAAGATAAAATAAAAAGGTTTATTCCAGGTGGAAGCGCATCTGGGGGAAAACCAATAGTTTTTGGTTTAGTTGTTCTATTAGTAATTTGGGCCTTAAGTGGATTGTACAGAGTTTTACCTGATGAACAGGGAGTAGTTTTAAGATTTGGTAAATTTGTTAAAACAACTCAACCAGGCTTAAATTATCATATACCTTTTCCAGTTGAAAGTGTTCTTACTCCTAAAGTTACCAAAGTTAATAGAATGGACATTGGCTTCAGATCAGAAAGAGATAGCGGGTTTGGTTCAAGTGGAGTAGCAGACGTTCCAGAAGAAAGCCTAATGTTAACAGGAGATGAAAATATTGTGAACATAGACTTTTCTGTTTTTTGGGTAATTAAAGACGCGGGAAATTTTTTATTTAAAATCCAGGATCCAGAGGGAACAGTTAAAGCTGCTGCAGAAACAGCCATGAGAGAGGTTATTGCTCGATCAAACATTCAGCCAATTTTAACTGAAGGAAGATCAAAAATAGAGATAGATACTCAGGAAATTATTCAAAATATTTTAGATGAATACAATTCTGGAATACAGATTACACAAGTCCAAACACAAAAAGCTGATCCACCTGATCAAGTTATTGATGCATTTAGAGACGTCCAAGCTGCAAGAGCAGATATGGAGAGATCTAAGAATGAAGCCGAAGCTTATGCAAATGATGTGATACCAAGAGCACGAGGAGAAGCTGCAAAAATTTTACAAGCTGCAGAAGCATACAAAAAAGAAGTTGTTGCAAGAGCAGAAGGTGAAGCAAGTAGATTTCTATCAATCTATAATGAATATGCTAAAGCAAAAGAAGTAACTCAAGAGAGAATGTATTTAGAAACTATGGAAAAGGTTTTGGCTGATATTGATAAGGTTATAATTGACAAGAACGCAGGCTCAGGAGTAGTTCCATATCTACCCCTACCAGAATTGAAGAAAGTAAATTAAATGAAAAAAATTTTATTACCAATAGTTATAGTATTAGGGGCAGCAGCTTTCTTTTCAGTTTTTATAGTTAAAGAAATTAATCAAGCAATAGTTCTTCAATTTGGAGATCCAAAAAGAATTATTTCTACTCCAGGAATTAATTTTAAAATTCCATTTATTCAAAACGTGGTTTTCCTAGATAAAAGAATATTGAATTTAGACGCTCCACCAGAAGAAGTAATTGCCTCAGACCAAAAAAGATTAATTGTTGATGCATTTGCAAGATTTCAAATAGTTGACCCTTTAAAATTTTATATTTCTGTTGGAAATGAAAGAGTAGCTAGATCGCGTTTATCAACAATTATAAACTCAAGAATTAGAAGTGTTTTAGGAACACAGAGATTGCAAACATTATTATCTGCAGACAGAACAAATCAAATGGCATTAATACAAGATGGAGTAAATAATGAGGCTGAAAAATTTGGAATTAAAATTGTAGATGTAAGAATTAAAAGAGCAGACCTTCCGCCAGCTAACAGTGAAGCAATCTATAGAAGAATGCAAACTGAAAGAGAAAGAGAAGCTAAAGAATTCAGAGCAAAAGGTGCAGAAATGGCAATAACTATTACTTCAACAGCAGATAAAGAAGTAACAGTAATTTTAGCAGAAGCTGAAAAACAATCTCAGATTATGAAAGGAGAGGGTGACGGCCAAAGAAACAAAATATTTGCGGATGCCTTCGGAAAAGATCCTGAATTTTTTGCATTTTATAGAGCAATGCAAGCTTATGAAAAAGCTTTAATAGGAGGAGAAACATCTTTGATATTGTCTCCAGATAGTGAATTCTTTAAATTCTTTGGGAATATAAAAGCAAAATTAGATTAGTATTTTAAAATGAGGGAACTGATCATAGCACTTGGTCTATTCTTTTTTATAGAAGGAATTTTGTACGCCTTATTTCCATCAAAAATGAAAAGTATTTTACTTAAAGCAAAAGATGTAAAAGCGAGCCAATTAAGAACTGGAGGACTAATTTTTACATTAATTGGTTTTATTATAATTTGGTATATGAAAAAAAATGGCATTTAGATTTCTAAAAATTTTTTTAGTAGTTATTATTACTTTTAATTTATCTACTATATCTCACTCAAATGATGCCCCAGCTTCTTTTGCAGATTTAGCAGAAAAATTAATGCCATCAGTTGTCAATATTTCAACAAGCCAGACAGTGGTTACAAAAAGCAATCCATTTCCTGGATTTGAATTTCCTCCCGGGTCACCTTTTGAAGATATGTTTAAAGATTTTGGAACTCCACAAAAAAGAAAAGCTTACGCACTAGGCTCCGGGTTCATAATTGATGAAAAAGGAATTGTTATTACAAATAACCACGTTATTAAAGATGCAGATGATATTTTGGTCAGAGTTAATGGAGACAAAGAATATGAAGCAACTATAATCGGAAAAGATCCTTTATCAGATATTGCTGTATTACAAATTAAATCTAAAGATAAATTCTTGCCCGTAAAATTTGGTGACTCAGATAAAGCAAGAATTGGAGATTGGGTAATCGCAATAGGTAACCCTTTTGGTCTAGGAGGAACTGTAACAGCTGGAATAATTTCAGCAAGAAATAGAAATATTGGCATGACTAGATACGAAGATTTTATTCAAACCGATGCTTCTATTAACCAAGGTAATTCAGGTGGACCCTTATTCAATATGGATGGAGATGTAATAGGAATTAATACAGCGATACTAGGACAATCAGGATCAATTGGCATTGGTTTTTCAATTCCATCAAATAACGCAAAAATAGTTATTGATCAATTGATTAAATACGGTGAAACAAAAAGAGGTTGGCTAGGAGTAAGAATTCAATACGTAACCAAGGAAATAGCAGAAGTTGAAAAATTAAATAAACCAAGGGGAGCTTTAGTTCAAAGCGTAGCAGATGGAAGTCCATCAGACAAGGGTGGTATAAAAGCGGGTGATATAATTTTAGAGTTTGATGGAAAATTAATAAATGAAATGAAAGAATTACCATTAATCGTTGCACAAACAGAAGTTGGAAAAACTGTAGATGTAAAAGTCTGGAGAAATCAAAGAGAAGTAATAAAAAAAGTTAAACTTGGAAGATTGGAAACATCTGAAGATTTTAATATAAAAAAAGCTGAAGGACCCAGGACAATAGTTATTGAAGGTCTAAAAATAACAGTTAGAGCTTTAACGGAGAAAGATATTGAAGCTAGAAATCTTCCAAAAGAAACGACAGGCGCGGTAATTACTAAAATTGAAAACGATAGTCCAATTAACTATCTAAATGTAAATAACATAATTGTTGAGGCACAGAAAAAGAAAATTAAAACGGTTGGTGATCTTAAAAATATTGTTAATTCGGCTTTAAGAAGCTCAGATAAAACAATTTTGATAGCTATTTATAATAACCAAAGCCAAAGAAGATATATTGGTGTTAAGCTAGATTAATTAATGGACCTTAAGTCCAAAATCATTCTAATCGCAGGACCTACAGCAAGTGGAAAATCAAACTTTGCATTTAAGTTAGCAAAAAAAATCAATGGAGAAATAATTAATGCAGATAGCATGCAAGTTTATAAACAATTTAATATTTTAACAGCAAGACCAAAAAAAAAAGAATTAAAAAAAATAAAACATCATTTATATGGATATTGTGATGTAAAAAAAAAATACTCTACTGGTGAATGGCTTAAATTGTTATTAAAAAAAATTAGAGATATTCGTATTAAAAAGAAAATACCAATTATAGTTGGTGGAACTGGTTTATATTTTAAAGCTTTAACTGAGGGTTTGGTTAAAATACCAAATATTCCAATTAAAGTAAGAAACAAGATTAGACAAATGCAAAAAAAACTAGGACAAAAAAAGTTTTATAAAAAG
>CACJRJ010000029.1 GCA_902595725.1 uncultured Pelagibacteraceae bacterium | reverse complement strand
AAAATTGAACTTAAACCTTTTTCAAATTTCAAATATTGGGAATGTGCAGTATTCAGATGTTCCGATTAAAAAAAATATTTTAAGAAGCTATGCTAGTATTTACAATAAAAAATTTTTAAGAAAAATATATGTAATTTTAGTTTTTTTTAAAATATTCCCTAAATATAAAATCAGATTTGTTTCCAATCGAAATTGGTTGATAAGAAAAAATTCATTAAGTTCAAAATTAATAGATTTTTTAAATCTTAAATCTTATGAAAAAATATTATCAATTAATAGTAGATCTTACGATATGAGTTTAAAAAATAAAAAAAAAATAAAAAAAAAATATATTGTTGTTTTAGACGAGCCAATGAATGATTATCAATATATAGCATTAAGAGGAAAAATTGAAGAAAATGATATAAAAAAATATCATTCAGATCTTTCAGATAGGCTTACTGTTTTATCAAAAGCACTTAAGAAAGATGTTATAATTTGTATTCATCCAAATGACAGTCTAAAGTACAAAAGAAAAATATATCCTAAATTTAAAGTTAAACAATTTGAGACAAAAAAATTTATTTTTCAAGCTCGTATCGTTATCTTTACAGAGTCTAGTGCGTCAATAGATGCTATAATGAATTATATTCCCTTGATCTCAAAAGATTCACAATTTTATGATGAAAACCAAAAGTATCATAACTCTCATTATGTAGAACATTTGGATATTCCAGTAATTAATTTAGATAAAAGATTTGATTATACATTATTAAGTAAAATCAAAAATTTTACCCCAAATAGGAAAAAATATAAGGATTATATAAAGAAATTTGTTGCTCCAGACAAATCTTCTTTACCAGGCCACCTTAAATTTGCCCAAATTATTTATAAAGAATTCAATATTTATGAATAAATTTTTCGAATAGTTGTATAACTATATTTCAAATGAAAATATTGTCATTATATCCATATACTCATATTTCGTCAGCTGCATTAATGATAAATGGCGAACTAAAATATGCAGCACCAGAGGAAAGATTTAATAGAATAAAAATGAGTACCTCATTTCCTCTAAAGTCAATGAAGTGGTGCCTTGATATGGCGAAACTAAAACTTGAGGATATAGATTTAATAGCGATACCTTGGAACCCAGCTCATAATATAAATACTGCTTCAAACAGATGGATAAATGACATGAGATGGAGAGGAGAAATGTTAACAAATATACCCATTCATATTATGAAAAATTTAGAGGGACCAGCTCCTAAAGAAATTGAAATGAATTTTGGTAAAACAAAAATTGTTTATTTTAATCATCATGATTGTCATGCTGCATCAGCCTTTTTTACGTCGCCATTTAGAAATTCTGATATATTAACAATAGATGGTCATGGAGAAGTTGAATCCTGCTTCTTTGGAGTGGGAAGAGAAAAAAAAATTCAAAAAATAGATGATATTAAATATCCACATTCTGTAGGACTATTTTATGGAACTTTTACTGACTATTTAGGTTTTAAACCAGATAGTGATGAGTGGAAAGCAATGGCCTTGTCATCATATAAAACAAAGAATAATAATAAATATTTATCAAAGGTTAAAAAATTATTCAAGCTAAGTGATGGAAAATTTGAATTAGACCTGTCATATTTTCAATATTATTTATTTGATAGAAAAAAACATTTTTTTTCTAGTAAGTTTGAAAAATTATTTGGTCCAGCAAGAAAAAAAAATGATAAAATAATTGGCAAACATTTCGAAATAGCGTCCGCTATGCAGAAAGCATTTGAAATCATAGTTTTATATTTACTTAAAAATCTAAAAAAAAATGGTAGTAAATCTGGAAATATTGTCTTAGCTGGAGGCGCCGCTATGAATTGTGTATTTAACGCAATTTTAGATAAAGACAAAACTTATAAAAGAAATTATATACCTGCGTATCCTGATGATTTAGGAGTATCGATTGGCGCAACCTATTTAGCTGAAAATATATACAACAATAAAAAAAGGAAAGTTTATTTTGAAAAACAAAATTTCTTTGGTCCAAGTTTTAATTCTAAGGAAATTAAAAAAGAACTAGAAAAATCAAAAATAAAATTTATAAAACCAAAAGATATTTACAATTTTACCGCTTCACAACTTAGCAAGGGAAAGCTAATTGGGTGGTTTCAGGACTCAATGGAATTTTCTCATAGAGCTTTAGGCAATAGATCTATTTTAGCAGACCCTAGAAATCCAAAAATGAAAAATATTTTAAATCAGGCTATTAAGTTTAGAGAGGGTTTCAGACCTTTTGCTCCATCTGTCTTGGAAGAAGAGGCTTACAAAATATTTAATTTAAAAAAAGATGAAAGAATTTATTTTATGGAAAAAGTGGCTCAGGTTAAACCTAGGTGGAGAAAAAAAATACCTGCAGTTACGCACGTGGATAATACAGCAAGAGTTCAAACAGTTAGTAAAAAAATACATAGTAAATTTTATAAGCTAATTATGGAATTTTCTAAGCAAACAAATATTCCATTATTGGTAAATACATCTTTTAATTTAAATGGAGAGCCAATTGTTTGCTCACCAAATGACGCAATAAGAACGTTTTTTTCATGCGGTTTAGATGTATTGGTTATAGGAGAATTTGTAGTTATCAAATGATTAAAGTTAATAAAATAAAAAAAAATTTATTAAAAAAAGATTCAATTATTAAAAATGTCATTGATATTTTAAATAAAGAAGAAAATAAAATTTGTATAATAGTAAACAGCCAAAACGTTCCCCAAGGTATTTTTACCGACGAAGATATCAGAAGAATAATAATAAAAAAAAATTATAACAATATTAAGGTTGTTAGTAGTTACAATAAAAAATTTAAATATTGTTTTAGTGATGATGACGAAATTTCAATTAATAAAATTTTTAGAAAATATTCTTGGGTAAATATATTATTAGTTATTAATAGAAAAAATAGAAAACTTGAAGGCATAATTGATAAAGATATTTTTAAAAGTAAAATTACTATTGAAAATGAAGTATTGATATTGGCAGGTGGGCTTGGAGAAAGATTAAAACCATTGACTAATTTTTTACCAAAACCAATGTTAAATTTTTCAGGAAGACCATTGCTAGAAAGTACTATTTATTCTTTAAAATCTTCTGGGTTTAAAAATATCAATATATCAGTTAATTACCAATCAAGCAAAATTATTGATTATTTTGGCGATGGATCAAATTATAATATTTTAATAAAATATTTTAAAGAAAAAAAAAAATTAGGTACTGCTGGACCTTTGTATTTTTTAAAAAACAAAAAACTTCCTAAATCTATTTTAGTTATTAATGGTGATATTTATACAAGTTTAAACTATAAAAATTTAATTAAGTTTCATGAATCTAAAAAAAACGACATAACTGTCTGCTGTCATGATTTTGTTTACAAGTTACAATATGGATTGATAGAAAAGAAAAAAAAACTAATTAATGAAAAACCTGAAACTACTTTTTTAATTAACTCAGGTATATATGTATTTAACTCAAACTTACTAAAACATATTAAGAAAAAACAATACTTAAACATGGATGAATTAGTAAATAAAATATATGCCATGAAAAAAAAAGTCGGAATTTTTAAAATTCATGAAGACATCTTAGATATTGGGACATTCTCTGCTTATGAATATGCAAAAAATATAGTAAAATAATGTATAAAAAAAAAAAGATTTTATGTGTTATTCCTGCAAGGTCAGGAAGCAAGGGAATTCTTAATAAAAACTTACAATTAATAAACAAAAAACCATTATTATTTTATCCAATTCGAGCAGCAAAAAATTCAAGATATATAGACAAAATTATTTTTTCTTCAGATTCTAAAAATTATCAAAAATTAGCATTATCATATGGAGCCGATTCTCCATTTGTGAGATCAAAAAAATTATCTAAAAATAAAACAAAAAGTTATGATGTAATTATAGATACAATAGATTTCTTAAAAAAAAAAAAATTAAAATTTGATATTGTAATTCTTTTAGAACCAACATCTCCATTTACATCTTCTAAAGATATAGATTATTCAATAAGAAAATTAATTAATTTAAACTGTAATTCTTTGTTATCAATAATAGATGCATCTAAATTTAATATTTTTTTTCAGTTTAAAAAATTTGGAAAACTTATTAAGCCTTTAGTGAAAGGAAAAAATCACTTAAGAAGACAAGATATACAAAAAACATATGTTTTAGATGGTAGTATTTACATTTCAAAAATTGATGATTTTATAAAAAATAAAGGTTTTGTTAGTAAAAAAACAATAGGAATTGAACTTCCAAAATGGAAATCAATCGAAATTGATGACAATAATGATTTAATGATATCAAGAATGATTTATAAAATTAAAGAAAATGAAATTCAAAAATAAAATAACAAAAGAATTATTAACCTTTATACCTGGAGGTGCCCATACATATTCAAGGGGACCAGATACATATCCTTCAAATGCTCCTGCAATACTTGAAAAGGGTAAGGGAGTTTATATTTTTGATGAAAAGGGAAAGAAATACTTAGACTACGGGATGTGTTTAAGAGCAGTTAATATTGGCTATGCAGAAAAATCAATTAATAAAGCAGCTATAGATGCTATAATTAAAGGTAATAACTTAACTAGACCTTCAACAATAGAGCTTAGAGCAGCAAAACTTTTAGTTTCATTAATAGACAACTCTGACATGGTTAAATTTACAAAAAATGGATCTACATCTGTCACAGCAGCAGTAAAACTTGCTAGAGCTTACACTGGAAAAAAAATTGTTTTAAGATGTGCGGAACAACCTTTTTTTTCTTATGATGATTGGTTTATAGGATCTACAAATATTCCAAGAGGTGTCACTGATGAAACAAGAAAATTAACAAAACTATTTCATTATAATGATATAGAAAGTTTAAAGAAACTTATAAGAAACCATAAGAATAAAGTGGCATGTGTAGTATTAGAGCCTTCAAGCACGGAACATCCCAAGATACATAAGAAAGATATTAGACTATGCAAGAGAGAAGGAAATTTTATTGATTTTAGAAAAGAAAATCATTTTTTAAAACAAGTTGAAAGAATCTGCAAGGAAAATAATATAGTTTTTATTTTAGATGAAATGATAACAGGATTTAGATGGCATATAAAAGGAGCACAACATTTTTATGATGTAAGCCCAGATATAAGTACTTTTGGAAAAGCTATGGCAAATGGGTTTTCTGTATCTTGTATTTCTGGAAAAAAAAAAATAATGGAATTAGGCTCTATCACAAACAAAAAGCAGGAGAGAGTTTTTTTATTATCTACAACACATGGAGCTGAAATGAACGGACTATCAGCATTTATTGAAACAATGAAATTTTTAAAAAATAAAAATGTAATTAAACACAATTGGAACTATGGAAAAAAATTAATGATAGAGGGAAATCGAATTGCAAAAAAATTTGGTTTAGAAAATTTTTTTTATTTCTCTGGTATAGCATGTTCGCCTAACTACAATTGTTTTGATATTAAAAAAAATAATAGCTTAGAATTTAGAACATTATTTATACAAGAAATGTTGAGAAATGAAGTATTAATGCCATGGATTTCTATTGCTTATAGACATAATGCGAAAGTTTTAGATAAAACTTTAAATTCCTTAGATAGAGCACTATTTGTATATAAAAAAGCTTTAAAGAATGGTGTTAAAAAATATCTCAAAGGCCACGTAATAAAACCTGTATTTAGAAGGTTTAATTAATGAAATTTATCTCAAAATTTAAAATAAAAAATAAGCTAGTCTTTGTTTTAGGTGGGGATGGGTTAATTGGAAAAAAAACCGTTGAATTGTTTTTACTTCACGGTGCTAAAGTAGTCAGTATAGATAAAAAATTGCAAAAAAAAAATAAATTAAATCCAAATTTAAGTTTTGAAAAAATTGATGTATCTAATTCAGCAAACTTAAATAAAAAATTCAATAATATAATTAGTAAGACTGGTATACCCGATATTTTTATTAATTGTTCTTACCCCAAAACCTCAGATTGGAATAAAAATTCATTTAAAGAAATTAAACTTAATTCATATAAAAAAAATGTAGATCTACATTTAAATAGTTTTGTGTGGTCTGCAAAAATTATTGCAGATAAAATGAAACAGAACAAAGGAGGATCTATAATATTATTAAGTTCTATTTATGGAGTTGTTGCTCAAGACCCTTCAATTTATAGAAATACCAACATGAGAGAAAGTATGACTTATTCTGTTATAAAAGGTGGAATAAATACCTTAACTAAGCAGATGTCATCATATTATGGTAAATACAAAATAAGAGTAAATTGTATTTGTGCTGGTGGTATTTATAATAAACAAAGCAAAAAATTTGTTAATCGTTATAAAAGCAAAACCTCTCTAGGCAGAATGGCTAATGCTGAGGATGTGGCATACTCATCAATATTTTTAGCATCTGATGCATCTTCGTATATAACAGGATCTCTGTTTATGTTAGATGGAGGCTGGACTACAAAATAGAATTATAGAAAACAACATATTAAAGTTAATGATCAGATTTTTTTCAAAATATATTTTTTCATTATACAAATTTAACAGAAATTCTTTCAAAAAATTTAGAAGTATATATTTTTCTAAAATAGATAATGAAAATATTAAAATTATTTTTACTTTACCAAGGTCTGGCACACATATTTTGTATGGAGTATTATCATCATATTTAGAGCAAATTTATAACAAAGGAAATGGAATACCAAAGTTTTTTGATGAAGCATTGTTAAGTTACAACATTCCTAATTATCCAACACTTATTAGTAATGATATTTTATCTGGAAAAACAAATTTAACTAAAGATATCTATAAATATTTTATTTTTTCTCACCATCCTATTCAAACAATTGACTTAATAAATTTTGAAAAGTTAAAACCCATCATACTTATTAGAGATCCACTAAAAGCCACATTATCTGCTATAATATTGTACTTACATCACAGAATTAAAACTAATGATGTCAGTCAAGAAAATTTAAATAAATATATTCAATTAAAAGCAAATGAGGCTATAAAGTATTTATTATTTTGGAGTAAGCAAACTGAAAATTATAAAAAAAATGATCAAAAATACCTACTTCTAAATTATGAAAAACTTGTATTAGATATACCAGCTAATATTAATAGAATTTTAGAATTTTACAATTTTCCAATAAAAAAAAAAGAATTGGAAATTGCATTAGAAAACAATAAAGAAGCAAAAGTGAAAGATACTATTTTGAGGTATAATAAAAATAATTTAAGTCTTCAATTCTCTAATTTAAATGATCAAGATTTTAAAAAAAAAATTGAAAATCAAATATTTGATATTTTTAAAGAAAATAAACTAAATGTATTTGGATATAAATTTTAATGTCTTT
>CACJRJ010000028.1 GCA_902595725.1 uncultured Pelagibacteraceae bacterium | reverse complement strand
GTATTTGGTGAATTAAAAGGTAAAGCAATTATAAAATGTAAAAATAAAGAAGTTTTTTCAGCAGATATTAATTTTGATAGCGATGGTAAATTTGGAAAAGGATACGAAGTTGTATTCAAAGGTGGATTAACTGGAGAACTGGAATTTTTTGATACAAAAATAAAAACTATTGCAAAATTTGAAAATTATAAAATCGAACCTAAAATAATTGAAAGAAAACTTGCCTCAGGAACTAAAAAGAAAATAATTCTTGATCCCAAAGGAAAGTATTATGCTTTGTTAATTGGAAACTCTAATTACGATGATAGAAAATGGGATCAACTTGTATCTCCTGTAAATGATATTAATGCTATCAAAGCAGTTTTAGATAAAAGTTATAAATTTGAAAAAATTATCATGGTTCCGAATGCAACCAAAAATCAAATCTTTGATGCATTTAAACAATTATCAAAACTCACAACAGATAATGATTATGTTTTAATTTATTATTCAGGTCATGGTAAAATTAAAGCAACACAAGCATATTGGATACCTAAAGATGGTAGTTATGAATGGGGACCGAGCTGGATAAATGTTAATGAATTAAATATATTTCTAACTGAAATTAAAGCCCATCACCTCGCAGTAATGGTTGACTCTTGTTATGTTGGAGGAAAATTTAAAGGTACAAATATTCTTGATTTAACTAATGATGATGATCGTCAATTTTTTGGAGAAAGTTTAGCAGATGCATTAAATTTAAGATCAAGATCTGTTTTATCCTCTGGAAGCACAGGACGTGTTAGTGATACCGCTCCTAACTCTAAGAATTCTGTATTTGCACTAGCTTTTTTAAACGCTCTTTCTGGTTCTGAAAAAATGTCCAGTCCGTTGAATATGTTAAATATTGCCTTAAACGTTAGACGTGCTTTTGTAGGAAATTTTAATCAAAAACCATATTTTTATCATCCAGACACATGGCATGATGGAGGTGGAGATTTTATTTTTATACCTAAGGCAAATCTAAAAAAATAATATGTTAAAAAAAATATTAATAATTTTTTTATTTAATTTATTTATATTTTCTAATGGTTATTCTTTAGATTTTAATAATGTTTACAATATAAAAAATTTTTCTTCAGCTGCATTTGAGATGAACGACACCAATCTTATAGACCAAGAAAATGCAGAAAATTTAATAAAAAATATTGAAAAACTTGATACTATTTTAGAAGAAAAAAGTAAGGAAATAACAAAACAAAATAGAAATAGAAAAACTCAAAAGTTTAAAGGAGGAGCTGAAGATATTTTTTCTGAATACTCAAACAGCGTCGTTTATATTGGAAATAAACAAAAATCAAATTGGACAGGCTCTGGATCAGGCTTTGTTGTTAATCACAATGGATTAAAAATAATTACTAATTGGCATGTAGTAGAGAATGCTGATCAAATAGGTGTTTGGTTAAAACCTAAAAATTTTGAAATAATCATTAATGGAGATTATTTAATTCAAAATCAAGATTATTATAGAGCTGAACTACTTAATTTTAATAAAAAAAAAGATTTAGCAATTTTAAAAGTTCCTAATCTTCCTTTAAAAATAAAACCTATAAAGTATGGAAAATTTAAAAAAGTTCGAATAGGTGAAACATTATTTGCAATCGGTCATCCAGAAGGTGAATTATGGAGCTTTAATAGTGGAATGGTAAGTCAAATTCGTCCAAATTATAAGTGGAATTATGGAACTTCTAGACATAATGCTGATGTAATTCAAATACAAGTTCCAATTAACCCTGGCAATTCTGGCGGTCCTTTATTTAATATGAATAAAGAACTAGTCGGTGTTAACACTTTTACTAAAGAAGGTGAAAATTTAAATTTTGCAGTTTCAGTTGATAATGTAATTGATTTTCTCAATGAAAAACCAAAAAAAATAAAAAAGAAAAAGAATAATAAATGGATTAAAAAGAAGAAAAAAGGCTCTACCTGGATAAAAAAGAAAGATAAAACAAAATCTTCATCTGGCTCGATTGATTTATCAAATGCTAAAGAAGTAGATTTAAATGATAATGGAATAATAGATGCATGGTTAATTGACGAAAATAATAATGGAATTTTTGAGATTGCCTACGGCGATGAAAATGAAAATGGAAAAATCGATGTTATGGTTGTTGATAAAAATGAAAATAAAATTTACGAATTAACTTTTATTGACTCAGATGAAGATGGAAATCCAAATATTGCAGAGTATGATAAAAATGAAGATGGAAATATCGATGTAGTAGCTTATGATTATAATCAAGACGGTGAGTGGGATAAGGTTGAAAGGCTTTAAAAATTCTATTTTTGATCAACTGTTAATTTAATTTTCAATATTTTATTCTCTAAATTTCTTATTGCTTCCATTATTTCTTTTTTCTCCAGTTTTGAAATTTCTTTGCCCAATTCACTCCTGGTATCTTCTGCAAGTTTTACAGCTTCAGATAATTTTCCATGCAAGATGTTGGATTTAACTAATAAATCATCAATATCATTGGTCTTATGAGTTTCAACATTTTCTAGCTGATTTATTACAATATATTCATGAGAATCAAATAGAGGATGACCCTTACCTTTTTGAATACATTTAATATCTAATTTAATAGAGTCATTATGATCAAGTTGCTGGGGTAAAGTAGGGTTGCTACATTTTCTTAAATAAGATGATCCTTTACCAATAGCTTCTTGTATTTCTTCTTCTGATAATATTTTAAGAACTTCCATAATACCATTTTCTATAGAAGCTAGTTTTCTGATTTTAGCCATTTTAATTATTTAATTTATAATATAACTTAATTTAAAGGAAATATTTATTAATCATGAAATTCAACAGAATCATCATAACTGTGCTGCTTAACGCGTTTATTTTAATAAGTTTTTTTAATCCAGTGCAAGCTGATAATCGTATTTGCGGCAATGATCTTACAAATTTTTTCTATGATTTCCATGATGAGAAAGATGACGAATTTAAATATCCAGAAAAAAGAAATGATGCTGGAATATTTTTTGATTTTGCTTGGAAAAATAAAAAGATAATAACCAAAAGAAACAATGGTTATCCTATTGTAAAATTTTCTTATTTTGAAAAAGAAAAAATAAAACCTGGAAAAACAGCAATTAAATTTATCAATTCAATTGATTTATCAAAACTTAATGATGAACAATTAGAAAAACTAATAAGAAAAAGCGGTAAAATTAATATTGAGCTTTTATCTGGAGAAAAGTTTCAATTAATTTCTAAATTATATCGATTAAATGACTTTAAGTTGTCTGACTTTGAAATTATTAGCATTCAAAATATTGATAGCGCTAAAGGTATAATGGAGATGTCATTTGAAGCTTATTTTACAAATAATAGAAATGATATTTTAAAAACTTTAAGTAATGACAAGGCTTTAGAATATCAGCTAACCAAACTTGATGATGATGGAAATTATATTTATGGATATGAAATTTTGAGTCAATTTTCTAAAGTAGATATTTGTGATGATCTTAGACCATATTTTTTATGGCCATTATCTACAGTTGAATTTGAAGAATTTAGATATGATGCTGATGTAAGAGAGGGTTTGAAAAATAAAGAAAAATTAGTAAGTCCAGTATTTGAAATTACATATGACAATAATGAAATAAGAACTTTAAGAACTGAAAAAGGAGTTGGTTTTTTTAGGCAAGATTTTGATTTAAAAAAATTTCCTTTTGATACCCAAAAACTAATTATTTCAATTGGTCACAGTACTAGCGACCTAACATTTTTAACACCAGAACCAGGTGTTTTTTTAAATCTTGAAAAATTTATAGATAAAAAAATAAATAAATTGAAAGCTTGGGAAATAAAAAATATTGAAATAAAAAATAGAGTTGTTGAGCTGGAAAAATGGAATTTATATGAAAAAAAAATTGTTCCACGAACCCAAAATTATCTAGATATTGAAATTACTATAAAAAGAGCATGGAAGCATTATGCATTTAAAGTAATGCTACCTATATTTTTAATACTTTGTGTTGCTTGGTACGTTCTTTGGATACCAACTTATAAATATGAGCCTAGACTTAATACATCTATAATTGCTCTACTTGCTTTAATTGCTTATAACTTTGTGTTTCAAGATGATATTCCAAAACTTGAATATCTAACAGACTTGGATAGGTTTGTACTTTTATCTTATATATTTTGCTGTATCCCAGTTTTTTCGAGCATTGCATTTAGTAAATTTATTTCAAAAAATCAAAAGAAGGTTGATAAAGTTAATAAATTTATCAAAATATGGGGTGGTCTATTATATTTTTTGATTTCAATACAAATATTTTTTTACAAATGAAAAAATTAATCATAATTCTTATACTCTTTGTTAATTTGCAATCCTGGACAAAGGCTGACGATGTAAAAGATTTCCAAATCGAAGGGATTAGTATTGGGGATAATATTTTAGACCATTTTAGTAATGAATTCATTAATCGAGAAAAAACCTTTCCTTATAAAAACAAAAAGTATTTTGGATTATATAAAGAATTAACAAACAGCCAATACGAAGCATTGCAGGTAACTGTAAATTCAAATTATATAGTTCATAACTTCTCTGGAAAAATTTATTATGATGATAATATTTCTGAATGTTATAAAAATATGGATTTAATTGAGAAAGAATTAAATAATTTATTTTCAAATACCGAAAACAGAAAGTTAACTCGTAAACATAGAGCTGATCCAACAGGAAAAAGCACTATTAAAGATATTAGTTATTTTTTGAATAATGGTGATGCAGTTCAAATTTCGTGCACTGATTGGTCAAAATATACAGATCCAGATACTGGTAAAATTTGGAATTCAATGGATGAATTAAAAGTAAGTATTTATTCAAGTGCATTTATTAACTTTTTGAATAATGAAAATTATTAATAATAATTAATTAATTAAGTTATATTTATTAATCTTAATCTCTAATAAGTTTATTTTAAAATAATTTTTTTTCAATTTATAGGAAACCTTGACATGTTCAAAACACAGTGAGAATGTAATGTTTATGAGGATATTTTTATCAGTATTGATTTTAATCTTTAGTCTTCAATCCCAGACAAAAGCCGATGATATAAGTGATTTTGAGATAGAAGGAATTAGTATAGGAGATAGTTTATTGGATAATTTTAGTGAAGATGAAATAAAAAAAAATATCATGCATGAATATTATAAATACAAAAATAATAAATTTAAAAAAGTAGAATTCTGGGATTTAAAATTGAATGTATATGACGTATTAGCAATGCATATTAAAACAAATGATAACAAGTATACCATTTACTCACTAACTGGTGCAATTTTGTATAGGAATAATATAAAAGATTGTTATAAAAAAAAAGGTTATATAATTAATGAATTAAAAGAGATGTTTCAAAACGCAAATGAATTTGATTCTGGTAGACAAAAACATCGTGCAGACAATTCGGGAAAAAGTACTTACGATAGATTTGATTTAAAATTTAAATCTGGCGATAGTGTTAGAGTTATTTGTTATGATTGGTCTGAAGAAACGGGAAATGTGGATCATTTAAGCATTGGGATTGATACAAAAGAATTTTTAAACTGGCTGAATAATTAAAACAAAATGAGGATATTTCTATCAATATTGATTTTAATCTTCAGTCTTCAATCATGGAGCAAGGCTGATGATATATCTGAATTTGAAATTGAAGGGATAAGCGTTGGTGATAGTTTACTTTTATATATGGATGAAAAGGAGATTAAAAACGAATTTAAAAAAAACAGAGAACATTATGCATATTTAAAAGAACCATTCAAATTCCGTGAAGTTTATAAATTTAACAATCCAAATTTTGAACAATATGAATCAATTTCCTTTTTTGTTAAGCCAGATGACAAAAGTTATATAATTTATTTTATTAGAGGTATGAAATCATACATAAATGATATGGAAGCATGTTTAGAGCAACGAAATATAATCTCAAATGAAATAGAAAATTTAATTCCTGAATCTAAAACATATGAATCCAACTTTAAAAGTTCTTTGGATAAATCAGGCAGAAGTTCTTTTAAACAATTGATATTTATTTTTAATTCAGGTGACGAGATAGTAATTTCATGTAATGATTGGGAAGAAAGTTTAAGAAAAAAAAATAATTGGACAGAAGGGTTAAGTGTTGCAATTCATAAAAAAGAAATTACAGATTGGTTTGAAAATAGATAATAACTAATAACTAAATTGATAGTTTCTTATATTAAATATTATTCCTCTCAGTTTAAAATACTAATTTTAATTATTACAAAATCTTGACACGTATAGATCACAGTGAGAAGATGTTATTTATGAGGATTATTATTATAGTTCTATTTTTAATCTTTAGTCTTCAATCCTGGACTAAGGCTGATGATATATCTGAATTTGAAATTGAAGGGATTAGCATTGGAGATAGTTTGTTAGATCATTTTTCTGAAGAAGAGATTAATAAACAAGGTATTTTTTATTACCCAAAAAGCAAAAGAATTGCTGGAGTTAGATTAAGTAAAGACAATAAACAGTATGATAGTACACAATTCGCTTTTTATCTTTCAAGCTATAAAATTGTATCAGTAACTGGAATAATTGAGTTCGATAATAATATTAATAAATGCAATGAAAAAAAAAATAATATTAAAATTGAAATAGAAAAAATATTTAGTTCAATAGTTCCAAGCGAAGAAAAATCGACTCATCCATATGATAAATCAGGCAAAAGTATTGTTTATCAAACTACATTTAACTTAAATGATGGAAGTGCATTACATATCGTATGTTATGACTGGGCAAAAGGAGTTTATAGCCAAAATATTGAACTAACAGATTCATTAAATATATCTTTAAGAACTTCTGATTATAGAAAATTTTTAACTTATGAAGCATATTAGAATAATCACGCTCGAACACTATAATCCCGTGTCCTGTTGTCTAATTAAATGAGTTTTAAAACAATAATTTAAATCCTGAGGAAATCTTGACACACATAGGGCGCAGTGAGAAGGTGTTATTTATGAGAATATTTATTTCAGTGTTGATTTTAATCTTTAGTTTTCAATCTTGGACTAAGGCTGATGATATTAGAGATTTTGAGATAGATGGGATGAGTATAGGTGATAGTTTGCTAGATCATTATAATGAGTCAGAATTAAAACAAGAGTTATTAAATAAATTTTACTACCCTAGATCAAAAGAATTTTTTCAAATTGCATTATATACCAAAAACAAATCAGATTATGATTTTGTACAATTTCATCTAAAAGATAAGGATGATAATTATGAGATCTATTCACTTACAGGTGTTATAGATTTTGATAATAATATTGAATCTTGTTTAAAAGAAATGAACGAAATAAGAAATGAAGTTAACAAAATATTTGAAAGTGCAAAAAAAATGGATGGTGGTAAAAATACACATGGAATGGACTCTGAAAGTTTTGTTTATGAATTTTTCTATG
>CACJRJ010000027.1 GCA_902595725.1 uncultured Pelagibacteraceae bacterium | reverse complement strand
TTTTGTCAAAAAAGAAGATTTTGGATAAAATCTGGAGAAGATAAAAAAATTATAAATACAGACAATTTAAATCAATATTTATTAGATAAAATTGATCCAAAATTAAATGATTATGAAAGTATTATATGTAATCCAATTAATGTTTCCGGAGCAAAGAAAATTAAAATGATTAAAAGAGGCTGGAGAAATTTAATTAAGGATCCTTCAATTCTATTTAATAATCAAAAAGAGACAATCGCATTTCATTTTGATATGCACCATGGGCATAACAATTTAAAGAAGGCAGCAAATTTACTTGAAAAAAAAGATAAAAATGATTTTGTTTATTATATAAATAATTATAATTTTTATAATCCTCATATTATGTGTATTGCAAGGCCAGAAATTTTAGAGAAATGGTTTAATTCTCTATTTCCATGGCTTGAAAAATGTGAAGAAGTATTTGGTTTTGATAATTTAAAAGGTTACGATACTCTAAGATTGTACGCTTATTTTGCCGAAAGATACTTATCATATTGGTTTAAAAAATATACTAAATATAAAGAACATCCTTGGGTATCGCTAAATTTATAATGGAGAGATGGCCGAGTGGTTTAAGGCGCACGCTTGGAAAGTGTGTGTACCGTCAAAGGTACCGTGGGTTCGAATCCCACTCTCTCCGCCAAATATTTATCTAAAAAACCTATTCTTTATCTAAAATCATAAAAGTAGTAAAAAAAAAATAAAATGATCTTATAATTATTAAATACCAAGATAAATTTGACCATCCGAGTTAGTACGATTTTAATTATTATTAAAAAAATGATACAATAATTTTTTCCGAAAAAAATAAAATATGGTTAAAAATTCTAATTATCAAGCAGACTCAATAAAAGTTCTGAAAGGCTTAGAAGCCGTTCGTAAAAGACCAGGAATGTATATTGGAGATACAGATGATGGAACTGGTTTACACCATATGGTTTATGAAGTTGTAGATAATTCTATTGACGAGGCATTAGCTGGATACTGCAAAAACATAAATGTAAGCATTAATTCAGATGGAAGTATTATTGTAAAAGATGATGGCAGAGGTATTCCTGTAGATATTCATAAAGGAGAAAAGAAATCTGCTGCAGAAGTAATTATGACCCAGTTACATGCTGGAGGAAAGTTTGACCATGATTCATATAAGGTTTCAGGTGGCTTACATGGCGTAGGTGTTTCAGTAGTAAATGCACTTTCAGAAGAATTAGAGCTAACAATAGAAAGAGATGGAAATAAATACTTTATCGAATTTAAAAATGGTGATTCAATCAAACCTCTAAAATTGATAGGTAAATCTAAAAGTAGTGGAACACAAATTAAATTTTTGCCATCGAAAAAAATATTTTCTTCAACAAAATTTAGCTTTAATATAATTCAAAAAAGAATGAGAGAACTCGCATTCTTAAATAAAGGTATTAAAATTTCAATTAATGATTTAACACAAAAGAAAAATAAAGCTGTAGATTTTAAATATGATGGTGGAATTTTAGAATTTGTAGAGTTTTTAGATAAAGATAGAACAAAATTAAAAAATAAAAATGATAATGATTTATTTAAAAAACCAATTTTTGTTGAAGGAAAGAAAGATAATTTAGAAGTAGAATGTTCTTTAAAATGGAATGCAGGATACTCAGAAGATGTTTATTCTTATACGAATAACATATATCAAAAAGATGGCGGAACTCATTTGTTAGGTTTTAGAAGTGCATTAACAAGAGTAATAAATAAGTATGCAACAGAACAAAATTTGCTTAAAAAAAATAAAGTTTCTATTTCAGGAGATGATATAAAAGAAGGATTAACATGTGTATTATCAATAAAAATACCTGATCCAAAATTTTCATCCCAAACAAAAGATAAATTAGTTTCTTCCGAAGTAAGAAATATTGTAGAAACATTAATAAATGAGAAATTGTCTGTTTGGTTTGACCAAAATCCTTCAGTTGCAAAAGTTATTTTAGCGAAAGTTGTACAAGCAGCACTTGCTAGAGATGTTGCAAGAAAAGCAAGAGAAAGTGTTAGAAGAAAGGGAGCTTTGGAGCTTTCTGGATTGCCAGGAAAATTAGCAGATTGCCAAATTTCTAAACAGGAAGGTACCGAATTATTTATTGTAGAGGGAGATTCAGCAGGAGGATCTGCAAAACAAGGAAGAAATAGAGAAAATCAAGCGGTTCTTCCGTTAAGAGGAAAAATATTAAATACTTATACACATGAAAATGGATCTAAAAAAAATGGAAATGGAAAAGATATTAGAACAAAAACCTTAGCAAAATTAATTTCCTCCAATGAAATTATTACTTTGATTAATGCATTGGGTTTAGACCCTAAAAGTGAAGATTTAGATTTAAATGACTTAAGATATGAAAAAATTATTATAATGACCGATGCTGATGTTGATGGTTCACATATTAGAGCTTTGCTCTTAACATTGTTTAATAATAAACCATTTAATAAACTGATAGAAAATGGAAATATTTATTTAGCACAACCACCATTATTTAAAATTAATAAAGGATCAAAAGGAATTTATATAAAAGATGAAAAAGATTTAGAAAATTATATTGTCCAAAATTCTAAAGAATTTAAAAAAATTAAAAAGGGTTCAAAAGAATTTGACAAAAAATTACAAGAAGAAAAAACAAAAATTAGCATTCAAAGATTCAAAGGTCTGGGAGAAATGAACCCTGAAGAGTTATGGAATACTACACTAAACCCAGAAACTAGAAATTTGCTTAAAGTCCAATATTCTAAAGACCTAAAAAAAGATCTTGAATTAATACATACATTAATGGGCAACGACGTTGCTTTAAGAAAAGATTTTATTGTAGAAAATGCTATTAATGTTTCAAATCTTGATATTTAGCGATGGAGTTTACCAAAGCTTCTAATTTATATTCATTAAATAAGAATACTTATGTTAACTTAAGATGGATAGCTTATATAGGGCAAATAACTGCAATTTTAATAGTTCAATTTTATCTAAAATATGAATTTAAATATTTTTTTTGTATCTCAATAATATTTTTTAGTATTTTAAGTAATTTATATTTGCAGTTTAAAATAAAAGATAATCAATTAAAAAACTTTACTTCAACAATTTATTTAGTTTTTGATATTTTACAATTAGCAATCCTATTTTTCTTTACAGGAGGAATAACTAATCCATTTGTATTTTTAATTATAATACCAGCTGTATTTTCTTCTCAATATTTACATTTTTTAAGTTCAGTTATTTTAGTTTTTATTATTACAGTATCTTTAATATTTTTATCTTTTTACTCACATGAATTACCTCATCCTGGGGAATTACACTTTCATGCTCCTGATTACTATTTATATGCAATACCTATATCAATAGTAATAGGTCTTTTTTTTTTAGTATATTTTGGTTTTAAATTTGGAGAGGAAAGTAGAATTAGAAAAAAAGCATATGATAAAATACAAGAATTAATGGGAAGAGAAAGTGAACTTCTTTCATTAGGCGCACAAGCAGCAGCATCTGCTCATTCACTTGGAACACCTCTTTCTACTATTTTGCTAACAGTTAAAGAACTTCAAAAAGAATTTGGAAATAATCAGAAAATTAGTAAAGATTTAGATTTATTGGTTAGTCAAAGTCTTAGATGTAGGGAAATACTAAAAAAATTATCATTAAATCCAAGTGTTGAAGATGATTTTTTGAATACTAATCTTTCTTTAAATGACTATACTAGTCAAATTGTTAGGTCATACGAGGAAATAAGCAAAAAAAAATTCATCATTTATTCAGAAAATTACAAAAATCCAATAAATATTAATAAATCTATAGAAATTATATATGGTTTAAGAAATTTTATAGGAAACGCAAACAAGTTTAGTAAAAAAAAAATAGAAATATTTTTAAATAGCGACGAAAAGATAACAAATATAATTATTAGAGATGATGGACCGGGATTTCCTAGAGATTTAATTGATAAGCATAGATTAGGAGAGCCTTATATTAGATCAGCTGATCAAGAAAATATTTCAAAATATGGACTAGGTCTTGGAACTTTTATTGGCAAAACTCTACTAGAAAAAAATTTTGCAAATATAAATTTTAATAATTCGGAAGACACAGGAGGAGCAGAAGTATCAATAGAGTGGAAAAATAAAGATTTAAAATTAATTTAATGAAGTTTTTTTTTATTATTAAATAAATCACTTAATTGATTAATCATGACATCACCAAGCTCTTGTACATCAGTAATCTTTATTGCCTTATTGTAATATCTAGATACGTCGTGACCAATTCCGATAGCAAGAATTTCTATATCAGTTTTATTTTCAATAAATTTTACCGTTTTTTTAAGATGTTTTTCTAAAAAATCTCCTGAGTTAACAGAAAGTGTGGAATCATCAACGGGTGCTCCATCTGATATAATCATTAGAATTTTTCTTTCTTCTTTTCTTTTTTTTAATCTGTTAAAAGCCCAAGATATTGCTTCTCCATCAATATTTTCTTTTAACAATCCTTCTTTAAGCATAAGACCTAAGTTTTTTTTTGACTGTCTCCAATGAGTATCTGCACTTTTGTAAATTATATGTCTTAGATCATTTAATCTACCTGGATTTTTTGGTTTTTTATTTTGATTCCATTCTTCTCTAGATTTTCCTCCTTTCCAATTTTTTGTTGTAAATCCCAATATTTCAACTTTCACAGAACATCTTTCTAAAGTTCTAGAAAGTATATCCGCACAAAGAGCGGCGATTGTAATAGGTCTTCCTCGCATTGATCCAGAGTTATCAATAAGAAGACTAACCACTGTATCTTTAAATTCTAAATCTTTTTCTTTTTTAAAAGATAATGAATTTTGAGGGTCAATTATTATTCTCGTTAATTTTGAACTATCTAGCAAACCTTCTTCTAAATCAAACTCCCATGCTCTATTTTGTTTCGCTAGCAATTGTCTTTGAAGTTTGTTTGCTAATTTTGTAATTAAATCTTGGAAACTAGTGAGTTGTTGATCCAAAGTTTTTCTTAATTTTGATATATCTTCGTTTGTTTCAAGAGTTTCAGCTTTAGCTATTTCATCAAATTTGTTTGTATAAACATGATATTCTTTATCTCCACTATTTGAATTCATTTTTTGAATAACCTTTTCGCTATTTTGTTTATCAGAATCTGTATCTACCAATTGTTCATTCATTATAGATTCATTTAAGTCATAATCTCCATCAATGCCATTTTGACTCTCTTCTTCTCTCTTTTTCTCTTGTTCATCCTGAGATTTATTTTGATCATCTTGATTATTGTTCTCATTATTTAAATTCTCATTTTCATTATCTTCTTGTTTTTCGTCATCATTTTCAGACTCAAAAATTTCCATTTTTTGCAAAATCTCTGATAATTTTGAATTATAGTTCTCTTGATTTTCAATATTTTTGTTCAAATATTTCAAATGTTTTTCAAAAGATGATTTAAAATCTTTTTCCCAATAACCCAAAATCTTTTCTGATAGTGAATTTAGCTTTATATCTAAAAAGTTTTTTAACATATATAGCTCAAAAGCCTCTGCTATAGGAACATCATCTTTTGATTTAAGTTGATCTTTTCTCTTCATTATAATTTTATTAGAATAATTATCTTTTAAATTTTTAGAAATTCCTTTTAATATTTTTGTGCCTAAAATTTCATATCTTATTTTTTCAGAAATATCATAAAGCAATTTACATGAAGAATTTTTTGGCAGATTTTTTTGATAAATTTTTATATTTGAGAATTTTCTTTTTAAGGCTTCAGAGTCAGTTTCAGCTCTTAGTTTTACATAATCTTGTTTAGTATTTAAATTATCAAGTTCAAAAAAATTATAGTTTTTTGAGCTTAAATTTTTATTAACTTCTTTTTCTAATTTATAGTCATCCGATATAACTTTTACTGTTGAAATTAGAGCCTGTTTAAATTTTTCTTTTAGATTATCTTCTTTATTCATTATATCTGACTATTTACCAACGATTCTGGCAAATCTTCCCCGAAACATCTTTGATAATATTCAGCTATTGTATTTTTTTCTACTTCATCACATTTATTTAAAAAAGTAACTCTAAAGGCATATCCAATATCTTTAAATATTTCAGAATTTTCCGCCCAGTGAAGAACTGTTCTGGGACTCATAACAGTTGATATGTCCCCTCCCATAAATCCTTTTCTTGTCAGAGTGGCAACTTTAATCATATTTGCAACTTTTTCTTTCCCCTTAGCATTATTAAAATTTTTATTTTTTCCTAAAATTATTTCCATTTCTTTTTCCATTGCCAAATAATTCAATGTAGTAACAATATTCCACCTATCCATTTGTCCTTGATTTATTTGTTGAGTTCCATGATATAGACCAGATGTGTCTCCAAGGCCTACAGTGTTAGAAGTTGCAAAAAGTCTAAAATATTTATTTTGTTTAATTACCTTATTTTTATCTAGTAGAGTAAAATTCCCTTCAGCTTCCAATACTCTTTGAATTACAAACATAACATCTGGCCTTCCGGCATCATATTCATCAAATACTAATGCTATTGGGTTTTGTATTGACCAGGGCAATATACCTTCTTTAAATTCAGTTATTTGCTTACCATCTTTAATGACAATTGCATCTTTTCCAATAAGATCAATTCTGCTGATGTGACTATCTAAGTTTACTCTTATACAAGGCCAATTTAATCGTGCTGCGACTTGTTCTATATGTGTTGACTTTCCTGTACCATGGTAGCCAGATACTAAACATCTTTTATTAAATGAAAATCCAGATAAAATTGCTAGCGTAGTATCTCTATCAAACTTATAGTTTTTATCTATATCAGGAACAAATTCATTTTTTTTAGAAAAAGCCTCTACCTCCATGTCACTTTCAAAACCAAAAGTTTGATTAACTGAAATTTTTATATCTGGTTCTATATTTAAATTAGCTGTCAATTTTTTTCTCTATATGTATTTTTTAATTGAGTATAGGCTAATGTAATTATTTTTAGCTTATCCTCATATTTTTTATTTCCCGCATTCATATCAGGGTGAAATTTTTTGACAAGTTTTTTAAATTTTTCTTGTACCTTTTCCCATTTAATTCCAACTGAAACTCCAAGAATGCTAAATGCTTTTACATCATTATTATTAAATTTAAATTTATTCATGTGGTCAAAATGACCATTAAGTTTATGCTTATTCTGATCATCTTTTAATGCATTATTCCAAAGAATTTTAAAAAAGTTATCTGATGAATTAAAACTCTGTGTAGGCTTGTGCCAAGTCATATCCGATTTTATAAACTCATAAATCTGATTATCATCCATTCCTTCAAAATAATTCCAATTTTTATTGAATTCTTTAATGTGATTTAAGCAAAGCATTCTATATTTTTTACTATTATCTTTTTCTACTGGCGCTTTATAAGAAGCTTCCTCAAAACAATTATTCCAATCACATATATTTTTCATTATATATATTATTATAAATTATGAATATAAATCAACTAATTGAAACAGTAAAAAATAAAATAAATAAGAATATACCCTGTGACAAAATAGAAATAGAGGATAAATCTTTTTTACACAAAAAACATTCTTCAAACGATAAAAGTAAATTTCATATTAAGCTAGTTGTTAATTCAAAATATCTAAGAAAAAAAAATAAAATTGATTCAACAAAAGAA
>CACJRJ010000026.1 GCA_902595725.1 uncultured Pelagibacteraceae bacterium | reverse complement strand
ATGGGCCAAAATGGTCTTTTGCTGAAAAAGCAACTAATAAAGGTTTAGAGCATGGAACTTTTCCTTCAAACATTATCGATCAAGGATATCCAGCGGGAGCAATAAACTTGGCTGGACAAACTCCAATTATATTAGTCAATGATGGTCCTAGTATGGGTGGATTTATTGTTCCTTACACTGTTCCTTCGGCATCTTTTTGGAAACTTGGCCAAGCAAAACCAGGTGATAGTTTTAATTTTGTTAAAATATCTGTTGATAAGGCTCAAGAATTACGATCAGAACAAACTCAAATTTGCAGTGAAATTAGCGTGATATCTTCAAAAAAAGATAGTGATTTAAATGACAAAAAGAAAAAAATAAAAATTGATCATATAAAGATTGTTGATTTTGACAAAGAAAGAATGAATGAAAAAATAAGAACTAAATTAATGGAAAGAAGAGGAATGAAATCAATTAAGATTAGATATTTTGATTAGATAGATTAAATATATTTATGACAACAGAAGTTAAAACAACAGTACCTGGCAATATGTGGAAAGTTCTAGTTAAAGAAGGCGATACAGTTAAAAAAGGAGATACATTGTTTATTATGGAAGTAATGAAAACAGAAGTGCATCATGACTCACCAGTTGATGGAATAGTAACAAAAGTTAATGTTGTAAATGATCAGGAAGGCATAGACCCAGATACAGTTGCGGTAATAATTGAATGACAAACAAGAAAGCTGAATACTTAAAATTAATCAAAAATCTTTCAGATGATATAGGTATATCTGAAGAAGAAACAAAAAGTTTAGTTGATATTACGTTATCCTCTACAGACCGAAGGTATGTAAATTACGAGGAACTAAAAGATGAAATTACAACCTTTCTAGTAATCAATATATTTTCTTTAATTTGTAAATTATAATCTTATGCAAGGCCAAATGATATTATACAATGGTCCAAATTCTCCCTTTGGAAGAAAGACTAAAATTACAGCTTTAGTCCAAGAAATTAATTTAGAAGAAAAAATTATAAATGTATATGAATCTGATTTTTTAGATAAACATAATCCTTTGAGAAAAATTCCAACACTTTTAGTTGGACAGGAATCAATTACAGACAGTGATAATATATGTTTATACCTAGATTCAATGTCAAAAAAAAATACTTTGTTTCCAAAAAAAAATTATTGGCAAATAATGAATGTAACTTCTATCGCTAATGGTTTAATGGAAGCAGTATTAGAAAGAAGAATGGAAACTATAAGACCAGAAAATGAAAAGAGTAAAAATTTTATCACTAAACAAGAGGTTAGGATTAAAAGAACCATTGAATGGCTAGAAAATAATTGGAACAATTATGATGAAAATAATTTAACTATGGATCAAATAACAATAGGATGTGCATTAGATTATACAATCTTTAGATACAATGATGAGTGGAAAAATAGTAATAAAAATCTAAATGTCTGGTTCGAAAAATTTATAAAAAATCAATTTATGAAATCAACAGTTCCAGTTTAAAACTAGTCGTAATAAAACATTGGAGCTTTTTTCCAATCTAACCAAGTAACTGGATCATGACCCCAAACAACTTTTGCATTATATTCTTTTGCAACTTGTCTTAATTTTTTAACTGAATCTGCGGCATCAGACGAAGATGCTACTAAACCTGGTAAGCATTTATCACACCAATGGTCTCCTGTATAACATGCATCTCCGGTAAACAACATATAACCAGTTTTAGGTAGATTAACTAATACAGATTGATGGCCTGGTGTATGTCCAGGTGTAAATATTAATTTTATAACCCCATCTCCATAAACATCATAAAAATCTGTTTTTCTTCCCTGTAAAAACTTCCAACGTATATTTGGTTTATCAAAGTCTGCTTTTATGTAAGCCGGTTGCGAAAACCAATCTGGATTATAAGCATAATCATATTCTAACTTTTGAGTAATGTGTGTTGCATTTGGAAAATGCCCTATAGCACCTGAATGATCAAGATGAAGGTGTGTTTGTATAACATACTTAACATCTTCAGGATTTGTATTAACACTTTTTACCATATCTTTGCACCATTCTGACACTTTCATAACTGGGTCGTAAGCCTCAACAACATGACCCCAATGTTTATGTTTATCAAGCGCAGCCTCTATTGGCATTCCTCCATCAATAATTACATCTCCTTCAGGATGTTTAATTAAAAACCATGGCACAGGAATTTCATAAGGTTCTTCGCCTTGATTCATTTTTATAAATTTTAATTTTGTTTTTATTACACCTGTTTGGAACATGTATAATTTAATACCAGTATTAAATTTTGTTGTTTGTTCAAAAATATCTTTATCTTTTTCTTTCATATATATTTTATTCTACCAAGCTGAATGATAAATGTTAAGTGCGTCTTTTTCTGTGACTTCTCTTGGATTGTTAACTAACAATCTTGTTTGCTTCATTGCATCTTTTGCCATCTTTTCACACGCATTTTTAGGAATATCTACTTCTCTTAACTTTTGTGGTAGTCCTAATTTTTTTGATAAACTTTCTAGCTTATCTATAAATTCTGCACATACAGATTGAGCTCCTTTATTAGTATCTATTTCTGGAAAGACATATGGGGCTAGTTCGGCATAATCTTTTGAAGCTTTTGAATCTACGCTATTGAACCTTAGGACATATGGTAACACTAAAGAATTTGAAAGTCCGTGAGAAACATGAAAAGTTCCACCAATCGGATATGCAAGAGCATGGACTGCTGCAACTGGAGAATTGGCAAACGCTTTACCAGCTAACATTGCTCCTATTAACATATTTCCTCTTGCTTCAACATTTGAACCTTCAAATACTGCCTTCTCTATAGATCCACCAAGTAATTTTAAAGCTTCTATTGATAACATTTTTGAAATAGGATTATTATTTTTACTTGAAGATGCGTATGCTTCAATTGCATGGACCATAGCATCAATTCCTGTTGCTGCTGTGGTACCTGCTGGAAGACCTAAAGTTAAATCAGGATCTAATATAGCTAAATCAGGTAATATTATTGATGAAGAAACTCCTTTTTTTTCTTCCTCTCCAACAGTTATTATTGATACAGGTGTAACTTCTGATCCTGTGCCTGCAGTAGTTGGAATTAAAACAAGAGGTAAGCGCGGTCCTTTTGCGTTTGCAACTCCCCATGCTTCTTCTAAATTTTCACCAGAGCCAAGTATTAAAGCTGTAAGTTTAGCTACATCCATGGAAGAGCCTCCTCCAAAACCAATAACACCTGTTGCTTTAATTTTTTTTCCAACTTCAATTGCTTTAAGAAGAGTTTTTTTGGAAGGATCCGCTTCAACATCATCAAAAATTTCAACAGAACTAATTTTTTTTAATTCTTTTAAAGTTTGGTCTGTTAAGCCCAATGACATTAGACCTTTATCGGTGATAAAAAGAATACTTTGACCTAGTTTATTAGAAATTTCTTTACAAGAATCTTTTGCTTGACCGCTTCCATAACGAAGACCAGGTGTTGTATTAAATTGGAAAGAATTCAACGTCATAAATTATTATACAAAGTAAACATAAAACACTATTGAAAATATTGCTATTCCTATAAGAATTAAAATCCACCCATATCCTGTGCCAACTTTGTCAATATAATTTACTTCTCCTTGAACCTCATCTGGTGGTTGATACAAATCATTAGGTTGAATAGGCTTGTTTGGCAAAGTTGATAAATCCATTTTGTTAGATAAAAACCAAATTAGACCTATTCCAAAAAACCACCATAGTAGTTGATATCCCCAAATAGATGGTATTTTTAAAATCCACGCTTCATATCCTGCTCCGGGTTCTCCAAAAAAATTATTACCTAAAACTTGTCCAGGTCCAACACCAAAAAACAACCATATTAAAGCTATTACATAAGCAAACGATCTTAATTTCGTTCTACTGGGATGTAGGCCCATATGATCATTTAAAAAATCATGAAATTTTTGTCTATGAGATCTGTACATATCAATCTTAGTAATATTTGAAAAACCAGAAATAGAAAAACAAATAAATACGTTAAATATTAAACCCCATACTCCTGAATGAATTGTTAAAGGCCATCTGCCCCAAGGCAATCTGTTTCCAGTAATTTGCTGTCCAATCGTTTCAGTTAAAATAACAATAATGATTCCAATAATTAAACCAGACATTGCTGCTCCTTTGGTAATCCAAGGGAACCATAGTAATCCTAATAAAACAATAATGAACTGAAAAGCTATTGCTATCGAAATTCCACTAAAAATTACCATTGCGGGTTTAGCAAACGTAGCTAAATAAAGTGAAGCTAAAAAAATTAGTAGCATAATAATTCTAGCAACAGCGAGTTCTTTTTCCCAAGTTATATTTTTGTTTACATAAGCTTTGTATAAGTCTCTAGTAATAATACTACCCGAAGTCATTAATAACGCTGAAGCTGTTGATTGAAGAGCTGCAATTATTCCAACTGCTAATAAGCCTGTTACCCAAAGAGCATATTCGTCCATTAAATTTATAATATGATAAATTATTAATGAGTGATCATTTTTTTGTATCTCTGGGAGTAAATTACTAATTGCTAAGCCATTACTGTTTATTTCTGGATTAGCTCCTAACAAACTTGCACCAATACCTTGGAAGGTTGTAAAAATAAATAATAATAAACCTACTACTACTGCAGAGCCCCATATTTGGTAATATGAAAATACTTTTGGATGTTTTGCAGAGTAACTCCACATAGAAAAAGAAGGTGAAAGAATAATTCCCATAAATGTTACTGTAAAAGTAAATATCATCATTGCCGTCCATGGACCACCAACTGCTTCATTTTTACCTAAACCTGCAACCCATTGAATAACTCCTGGTAATGCGAAATATCCGTTATAGTCTCCACCACCGTAACCATTTGTATTTCCCCATGAACTAATTGAGGTACTTGCAATATTTGCTAATGATTTACCAAATGAATCTAAATCGCCAATAAAAGAATAAATAATAATGCCTAAAAGAATTACAGTTACAAAATATAACCATGACTGAACAACACCAACGCTAACAATTGATTTAAATCCCCCTCTTGTAACATAAAAAAGTACAATTGTAGAAACTACCCACATTCCCATTTCTCTAGAGACATAACCTTCGCTTAAAATATTTATTAAATAACCGGTTGCTCCAAAAAAAACTGCTATAAGCGGTATTGCAATAAAAAAAGTTACTAAAACAGATAAAACTCGAATAGTGTCACTTTTATAGTAATCATAATACATTTCACCCGGTGTAATATATCCAAATTTTCTACTTAGCATCCACTGACGCTTAAAAAAAAATATACTTCCAAGCGGTACTGTTATTGCAATAAAAGCTGTTCCTACATATTGAAAACCATCATTAAAAATTAAGTTTGTTTGGGATATTACTGTTAACCCTGAAAAAGTGGCTGCTGTTGCGGCAAAGAAAAAAACCCAAGAAGAAACATTTTTATTTGCTAAATAAAACTTTTCTGGGCTATCTGAATTATAATTAGATCCTCTTACGCCCCAAAAAAAACAAAATGCAGCATAAACTAATATAAATATTAATAACCAAAGAGATTTTTCGGACATTTAATCCTTTCACTTTAGGTACAACGCATTGGCGCTGACTCGCCACGTTCTTTTTTAATTCTTTCTGCTTCTTCCTGTGCTTTTTGAATTGAACTAAAAACTTTATCTTCAAACAAAATAAAAGGCTTTGCTCTATCGGCATTAAGTTGCGCAACACACCATTCTTTGCCAGGTTTTGTGCACATTACCATATATGCTCCTGGTATAGGTCCATAACGTCTATTGTTTAATGTAAAAAGACACTTAGCAAGTTCAGTTAATTTATCTTCATCTAAATTTCCTAAAGCATTCTTTTCTAATTCATTCAATGGTGTAACGTTGTCAGATCCTAGTACACTTTTACCACCAGTTCCTTCTGGTCTTGTAAATTGAGGTTTGTTCATTATGGTAATGGTCCTTCTTTTAAAAATCCTTTAATTGCATTCTCTAAAATTTTTGAAACATTATTGTTATAATTGTTATAAGATAAACTTCCGCACCAAGATAACGAACCTGGCGCAAACAAAGCTCCATCGTTCGGAGTTTTGTAATAAATCATGTCAGCTCTAACCATTGGGTTTTCTGTACCTCCACCGTAGAAACCTCTTACTGTAAAATGAATTTCCTCGTTAACTTGCATCATTAAGTTTGTATGATTTTCAGATCTAGCTAACAAATATGCGTTATGAGGAGTTCCAAACTCTAAATCATATCTATCAAGTTCTAAACCTGCGGCCCCTCCACCTACTAAACCAAAATCTCCGATAACTTCATCTTCGCCAACTCCATCAAAAATCCATGAGCATTCTGGTCTTTTACTATCAGGGCATCTTTTATAATATGAACTGACATCAAAACCATAAGCTGTAAATGTTAATCCACAAACCTTTGATGGTATTCTTCCTCTTGCTCTCCACATTCCTCCATATTTTCCATCAAAAGCATTATTGTATTCTCCTGGGTTAGCTGTCCATGCTCTTGTTCCTGCCTCACCTTTTCTTACTTCAATTATATTTGGATTGTCAGGATGGTATTCGCTTATCCAATAAAATCCATCAGAGCCTAAATAAATCCATCTGCCACCATTTAATTGATATTGCTCATAAGCTGCTAACATTTTTTCTGAGCTATATTCTGGATGAGAACCTGTTAAAACACATTTGTATCGATTTAATAATTCTACTCCCTCTAAATGCAAATCCTCATCTGTTACTACATCAAAATCAATTTTTTTCTCTTCCAACCAGTCAGTTAAATGTAAATCTGCATTTAATTGCCAAAGCGAAGGTGATAACCAGTGTCTATATTTTGGTCTCATATTTAAAATTGGTCTTAATCTAGAGGAGATAGCTACACCACTACCATCAGAATGTTTGGAATATGTTGATAAACCATACTCTCTATGTTCATTTAAATATAAATCTGATGCAGCTAACACTGGAACTTTTCCTGCTAACAATTGTGCTACAACTGAATTTGTTCCTAGATTGTCGTTGGAATATGCTAAATAACTATTCGTAGGTAATACAAAGCAAAGTTTAGATGTTGCTTTTCCTTTTGGTGGTTTTATTACAAAAGGAATAAAATCCTCAGTTTCTGCAGATTCTTCACCATTAATTCTTAATCTTGCTGCGTAAACTCCACTTCGAATTATATCAGGAATTTTAAATATAAAATCTACATCCCATCTTGCATCATCTATATCATCATCATGAAAATGAATTGCACCGTATTCCTCTGGTTTGTGATGAAAAACCATTTCATCTGCAGTCCAATTGTACCCTGTCATACCTCTGCAAGGTAAATTAATAATAAATCCGTTTAAATGATTGGATGTAGTATCAATTATATAAGTTGAGGCTATATTTTTTGTTATATTTGCATGAAAGTCCCATGCTCCTACTACCTCTGATCTAAGTTCAGATGTGCATCCACTGTATCCTCTTGCTAAAGATTCTATTTCAGATTTCGATAAAGCTTTTTTACTCAGTCTTGGTCTATCTATTTTACCATTATAAGTTAATGTTTGTTCTGGTAATTCAATTGGACTTAATGCTTCTTTATAATGTCCTCCGTGAATATGTCTTCCTGATCTATCGTTAAGAGTACATGCTGCCATTAAAAAAGGTGCATCATTAGCTCTTGGTTTTAAGTTATTTACTGACTCAACATAAGAAGTTGTCTCATCTGCAGGATGAAGTAAAGACATTCCTAAACCACCATTTGTAGGTGTTACACATGGTTCTTGATAAAGTTTTAATTTTCCTGTCTCAGCATCGTAAGTAGCTGCAACTAAATACCAAACTTTTCTCATTAATTCTTTTTCACTCGAAAGAGTCGTAACCTGGCCTCCCCCATCTCCAATCATGACTGATAAACATTTGTTCTCATCTATAAAAAGACCAAAGCCACTTTTAGTTTTATCATTCCATTTAGTTAAAATTCCTTGTTTACCTTTTTCTGGAGTTGTCGGAAAAATATATGCTTGTAGGGTAAAACTAGTTGTATTTAATCTATCATCTTGAGGTATTACTACATATGAACCACCGTGAATTCTCTGGTTTCTCCCTTGAAAAGTTCTATTGCACTCAGCTCCAATTTCTTCATCTTTGTAACCAGGGCCTTCGGGATTGGTATCTCCATGAATAAGTCTTACAATTTGAACATCATAATTTTCATTTTTTTCAGCATTAACATAAAACTTAATTTCCTCACCAGGAAAAGCTTGGTACTTATCACTATAGCCAGTAATTCTTAACATTATGCAAACCTCTTTAAATTAATCATCCACCGTGCCTTTCAAGTAAATCTACAACTCTTTTTAAAAATATTGCATGTTCGCAAGCTTCTTCTGAAGAAAATGACTCTTCTAAAATTTCTACAGGCTGGCCTCTTACTCCGGTTACAATTCCAATTCTATAATCTTCAAAATCTTTTTTACATATAGTTACATATTTTTTGATATGCATTGGTTGTCTTCTAAGTTTGTCTAAAACTATTTGTAATTCTTTACTATGCTCAACCATTGGCTGACCTTTATGGGGCTGTGCAGCTTTACCAACTGGACATGCTCTGTGTTCTTCTATTAACTTATTTCGCATCTTTTCATCTCTTAACAGAGGTAAAACATATTTTTCAGTTATAAAATCATCAGTGCTAGTATGTCCTAGATCTAGCTGAACACCTGTTTTATCTTTTTTCATATTTAAACTCTTTGTTAATACTTACTTGTTTGTTCTTTCTTGAATTATTTTTAAAGCCTCAATCAAATAAACCCTAAATACTTCATGATTTTCACTCATTGGGAAATGGCCAATATCAGTCATTTCTATATAAACGCCTCCTTTAATTTGCCTTGCTGTATTTTCTGTTGCTTCTGGAGGAGTTAAATAATCATAAGTACCTGTTAACATTATTACTGGACATTTATGTCCATCAATATTTTTTAATTCATTTCTCAAATCATGATCAACTGAATAAAAATATAAATCTCCTTTAAATGCCTCTGAACCCTGAGTGTAGTAATGCCACGTCAACCATCTATCTTTATCTGGTGATTGTGGTGCCATCAGGTCCCAAGTTCCACTTGCACAAACCTGTGCTGCATTAGCATGTGGGTGCCTCCACCAATCTAAATAAAAACCTGGAGCGTAATCAGCAGCCTCAACTGGTATAACTGCTCTAAATTTATTTGGATGTCTTAAAGCAAGTTGTAGAGCCACATTGCCTCCAAATGAAGATCCCATAAATATTGGATCTTTTAAATTTAAAGCTTCACATAATTTTACAATGAAATTACAATAATGTTCTGCAGTTAATTTATACTCTTCTTTCCACCATTCTTTATTGTGTGGTGGGTCAGATTTACCATGTCTAGGTAAATCATATGCTATAACATTATAATTTTTTGTTATTTCTTCATCTTCTAAAAGTCCTCGCCACTGGTGGTTATGACATCCGGCAGTGTGCTGACAAATTAAAGGAATTCCTTTTCCGTTTTGTAAATAGAAAACTTTGTATTCGCAGTCATCTACCTCTATAGTTACATAACGTCCTACAACATCGTGGTGCTTTACCATTTAATTTCTCCCTTTAAATTAAAATATCTCATTAAACTGGAACTCCTGTTTTTCTTAATAGTTCAAATTGAACTGTAAAATTTCTTAAATTTTTCATTAAAATTAAGTGATTACCTTCAATTTTTAGATCTTTTAAAAAGCTTGCCGACCATATTCCATGGTACATGGGCTTGGGCATAGGTTGTCCAAATTCTCTCCATGTTTTTGCTGAAGCTCTTAAAGCAAAATCATATGGATCTAATGGGGATGGACTTGTATTAATATTTTTTACTTTACCATCATGCATTTCAATTATCACTTTTGCTTTTTCCATATCAAACATAAAAGAACATGTATAATATTTTGCCATGGCTTTAATGGTCTCATCACCATTTGTAAGATCTTCATATTTTTTTGCCCAATTGTCTATTTCTGTGCTCATAAAATATTTAATTTAAATTATTTGCTTTTTGGATTATTGGCTCCTTTTAAATTTTTTGCATCTTCACCAAAGTTCATATGATAATCTTTTTTTGGATT
>CACJRJ010000025.1 GCA_902595725.1 uncultured Pelagibacteraceae bacterium | reverse complement strand
TTAAGTTACCTCCTGTTGATTATTTAAAAAAACCTACAAAAGTTGAGCGAGAAAAAAATTTGAATGAAGATAAAATTGATGAAAGTAGTTTAGAAAAAATACTTTTAGATTTTGGCGTTGAAGGAAAAATTAAAAAAGTTAGTCGAGGACCTGTTGTAACATTAAATGAATTTGAGCCGGCTGCTGGTGTAAAAGTTTCCAAAATAATAAATTTATCAGAGGACATTGCCAGAAATACAAGTTCTGAGTCAGCAAGAATCGCGACAATACCTGGAAGTATAACTATTGGAATTGAACTTCCAAATACATCAAGGGAAAATGTTTATTTAAGTGAAATTATTTCTAGTACAAATTTTCTTAAAAAAGAAACTAGGCTTCCAATTGCTCTAGGGAAAAGTATTTCAGGAGTTCCAATAGTTGGAGATCTTAATTCTATGCCTCACTTATTAATTGCAGGAACCACCGGTTCTGGAAAATCAGTTTGTATAAATACTATAATTTTATCCTTACTATACAAACATGGGCCAGATAAATGTAAGTTTATTTTAATTGATCCAAAAATGCTAGAGCTGTCTACCTACGAAGGCATTCCTCATCTTTTATGTCCGGTAATTACAGAGGCAAAAAGAGCTGCATCTGTTTTGGGTTGGGTTGTGAAAGAAATGGAAAGTAGATACAGACTGATGACAAAAGTGGGAGTAAAAAATATAGATGGCTATAATTCAAAGCATAAACTTCCTATGCCATACATAGTTGTAATTGTAGATGAAATGTCAGATCTAATGCTTGTATCAGGAAAAGAGATTGAAGGTTATATTCAAAAATTATCTCAAATGGCAAGAGCAGCTGGAATACATATAATTATGGCCACCCAAAGACCTAGTGTGGATGTAATTACCGGAACTATAAAAGCGAATTTTCCTACTCGAATTTCTTTTCAAGTAACTTCAAAAATAGACAGTAGAACTATATTGGGTGAGCAAGGTGCTGAACAATTGTTAGGAAAAGGTGATATGCTTTACATGTCTTCTGCAAATAGAATAGTTAGAATACACGCGCCATTTGTATCAGAAAATGAAATCGAGAAAATAAATAATTATTTGAGATCACAAGCAGAACCAGATTATGTGGATGAAATTTTAAATTTTGCAGATGAAAAAGAAATCGGACAAAATTTAAACGATAGTGGAAATCAAGATGAATTATATAATTCGGCATTAGATTTAATTAAGTCAGAAGGAAAAGCATCAACTTCTTTTTTACAAAGAAAATTACAGATTGGATACAATAGAGCAGCTAGAATAATTGATATGATGGAAGCAAATGGAGAAGTCAGTAAAGCTAATCATGTAGGTAAAAGAGAAGTTTTAAAATGAAAAAAAAATTAATTTTAATTTTTTTTTTTTTAAATTTGTTTAATTATTCTTATGGATCAACTGAAATTGAAATAATTAATAACTTTAAAAAAATAAATAATATTAGTTTTGATTTTGAGCAAAATATAAATGACAAAACTGAAAAAGGAAATTGTATAATTCAATATCCCAGTAAAATGTATTGTAATTATGATAACTTAAAAAAAAAAGTAGTCGTATCAAATGGAACTTCACTAGTAATAAAAAATAGACTTGGAAAAGAATATTTTTTATACCCTTTAAAGGAAACACCATTAGAATTAATTTTAAATCAAAAATTATTAATAAATAAATTTAACAAGTTAAAAGCAAAACTAATTAATGAAATGTACTATAATTTTAATATAGAAAACAACGGAAATAAAATTAATATTTTTTTCGATAAAAATTCTTATGATTTAATTGGATGGCAAACAGAAGATATTTATCAAAATCTAGTAATTACATATATTTATAATATTAAAAAAAATAAAAATATTGACGAAAAATTATTTAATTTACCTAAACAGCATTAACTAAATATGTATAGTATCAGTTTGGAATATTTTCATTCCTCTTGAAATATAGTTGCTAAGTGCATGTTTGTGATCTAAAGAACATGTATGAACCCAAACCCTTTTTGAGTTCTTTTCAAAAGATTTTTTAATTGCCTCAGACAAAAGATAGCCACCCAATTTTTTACCAAAATATTCCTCTAAAATACCAAAATAAGCAATTTCACATTCTAATTTTTCATTATTAAAATTTTGCTCAAAGTATCCAACTAAATCCTCTTTATTTTTTAAAATATAAGTTACAACGCTTGAATTATTAATATAATTAATCCAGTTTTTATCGTTCCAACTTAACCTATCTGTCCACCTATGATTTTTTCCAATTTCTTTATAAAAAAATTTATTTAACTGGAAGTCCGGAGGATCAACTTTTTCTAAAATTACATTTTCATTTGGTTTATTTTCTTCTACCAACTCATTTATAGATCTAATTTCTAAAAAATTTCTTTTTACTTGATTGTTCACTGAACCATTTTTCCAACATTTTCACCACCAAATAAATGAAAATGTAAATGTGGAACCTCTTGTCCTCCGTCTTCATTTATGTTCACTAATGCTCTGTATCCTTTTCCAGTATCTACAGAAATTCCTAATTTTTTTGCAACAGCATTTATTCCCTTTAATAATCCTACCATTTCTTCAGGAGAAGCATTCTGACTAAAATCATCAAGATCAACGTATTTACCTTTTGGAATAACTAGTGCATGAATTTTTTTCTGTGGATTAATATCGTGGAAAGATAAAACGAAATCATCTTCATAAATTTTTTTACAAGGAATTTCTCCCCTAAGTATTTTTGCAAAAATATTATTGTTGTCGTAACTCATTTTTTCTTTTATTTAACTCTTCCATTACTTCTTCAATTTTAACATTATTTGCCTCCAAATACATTATCAAGTGATAAAAAACATCTGCAGCTTCGTGGATTTTATTTGAATTTTTTTCTACAGCTTCAATTAATTCATTTATTTCTTCTAAAACTTTTTCTTTACTTAAAGATTTATTGCTTAAAAGTTTATTGGTATAAGAACCCTCGACTGGGTTATTTTTTCTATCTCTTGCGAGATTAAATAAACTTTCTAGAGTATTAAGCATACTAAATCCTAACTGGAATTCCTTTTGTTTTCAAATATTCTTTAGCTTCTTTAACAGAAAATGTACCGTAGTGAAATATAGATGCAGCCAAAACTGCACTAGCTTTTCCGAGTTTAATTCCATCAACTAAATGATCTAAATTACCTACTCCACCCGATGCAATTACTGGAATATTTACTTTTGATGAGATCTTAGACATTAAATCAATATCATAACCAACCTGAGTTCCATCTCTATCCATAGAAGTTACTAATAACTCCCCAGCACCGTTTTCTTCCATTTGTTCTGCGTACTCCAATGCATCAATACCACTATTATTTCTTCCACCATGAGTAAAAACTTCCCACTTATTAACGTTTTTTTTTGCATCGATTGCAACTACAATGCATTGAGATCCAAATTTTTTTGAACTATCGATAACAACTTTTGAATTTTCAACAGCTGCTGTGTTGATTGAAACTTTATCGGCCCCACAATTAAGTAATTTGTTAATATCTTCAACACTTCTAATACCACCTCCCACAGTCAAAGGTACAAAACATTTTTTTGAAGTTTTCTCTACAACATCATAAATAGTATCTCTATTTTCATTTGAAGCAGTAATATCTAAAAAACAAATTTCATCTGCTCCACCATCACTATAAATTTTAGCTTGTTCTACAGGATCTCCTGCATCTTTTAGATCAACAAAATTAATACCTTTAACAACACGACCATTCTTAACATCTAGGCATGGAATAATTCTATTCTTAAGCATCTTCTTTTACTAATTCCTTCAATTTAATATCTTCATCATAAATAGCTTTGCCAACTATTATACCCTCAATATTTTTTAAACTTTTTGCTTTTTTAATATCATCAATTGAAGATACACCACCAGAAATTATCACTGGACAGTTAGACATATCAGCTACTTTTTGAGTTTCCTCGAAATTTGGGCTTTGTTTGGTTCCATCACGATTTATATCAGTATAAATTAATCTACTAACACCAAAATCATTTACCTCTTTTAAATAATCCAAAGTTAATTTATTAGAATTTTCCTTCCATCCAGATACTGACAAATATCCATCTTTAGCATCGAGGCCTAAAGCAATTTTATTAGGAAATTTTTCACAAGCTTCTTTTAAAAAATTTTTATCTTTTATAGCTGCACTTCCTAAAATTACTTTTTCAACACCAGCATTGTTGTATTTTTGAATACTATCAATACTTCTAACTCCACCCCCTACTTCAATTTTTAAATCAAATTTCTTAACTATTTCTTGGATAACATCTAAATTAACTGTTTCACCAGTTAGCGCTCCATCTAAATCGACAATATGTAAATTTATAAAACCATGATCTTTATATCTACCGGCCTGTTCCACTGGGGACATTCGATATTCAGTTTTATTATCAAAGTCTCCTTTGATTAACCTCACACATTTTTTATCTTTAATATCTATTGCAGGAAATATTTTCATTAAATTATTTTATCACCTTTTTTTGTTTTACATAAATAAGACTGTTGCATTAAATTTATAAAATTAGAAAATTATCAATTATTTTTAGTCCAGTTTTATCACTCTTCTCAGGGTGAAATTGGGTTCCAAAGATATTTTCCTTTTCAACAGAGCAAACAATATTTGATGAATAATCTGTTGTTGCAGAAATCACATTTTTATCTTTTGGAACAAATTCATAACTGTGCACAAAATACATATGTGAATTATTTTCTATATCCTTATAAATTTTACTATCCTTAACAATATTAATTTGGTTCCAACCAATGTGAGGAAGTTTGTACTTTCCGTTTTGATTATCTATCTTCGATACTTTTCCTGATATCCAACCAAGACCTTTGGTTTCAGTTTCTTCATATCCAATGTCTGCAAACATTTGTAATCCAACACAAATACCAAGAAGAGGTTTTTTATTACTTATTGCAAATTCACTTAATGTATCAACTAAACCGTTGATGTTATTAATCGCATCAACACAACTTTTAAACGAACCTTGCCCTGGTAAAACAACTTTATCGGAAGATTTAATCTTGTTTAAATCTGAAGTTACTTCAATATTTACTTTATCTTTCGCAACTTCCTCAAAGGAGTTTATTACCGAGCTTATATTGCCCGAATTATAATCAACAATTGTGACGTTCATTAAACTTATAATGAGCCTTTAGTGGATGGAATGCTCTTTTTATTTCTTGGGTCCATCTCCAACGCAGCTCTCAATGATCTTGCCAAACCTTTAAAGCAAGACTCAATAATATGGTGGCTATTATCACCATAAATATTTTCAACGTGCAAAGTAATACCAGCAGCTTGTGAAAATGCTTGGAACCATTCTTTAAATAATTCTGTATCCATTTCACCGAGCTTTTCTACTTTAAGATTAACCTTCCAGATTAAATAAGGTCTATTTGAAACATCAATTGCAACACGTGTTAATGTTTCATCCATAGGTATCATTGCATGTGCATATCTTTTAATTCCAATAAATTTCTTTGAAGCTTTTTTCAAACATTCTCCAATAGCTATCCCTGTATCTTCTGTGGTATGGTGCAAATCTATATGGGTATCTCCCTTGGCTTTAATATTCATATCCATAGAAGAATGCTTTGATAATTGCTCGAGCATATGATCTAAAAATCCAATACCTGTGTCAATTTTATACTTACCTTTACCGTCAATGTTTAAATCAACAGCAATACTGGTCTCTTTAGTTTTTCTACTTAATTTTGCTTTTCTCTTCATAAATTAAAAAAGGTATATATCTATTATTCAATTATGGCAATAATACTGGGATTGGGCTTGAACTATTGAATTTAGTATCCATTTATAAGGTATGACAACAATAGTTTTAGTAAGAAAAAACAATGAAGTAGTAGTTGCGAGTGATGGGCAGGTAAGTATGGGAAATACTGTTATCAAAAGTACAGCTAATAAAGTTAGAAAAATTGAGAAAAGAAATGTGATTGCAGGTTTTGCGGGTTCCACAGCTGATGCCTTAACATTATTTGAAAGGTTAGAATCTAAATTAGAAAAACATGCAGGAAATCTTTCAAGAGCAGCAGTAGAATTAGCCAAAGATTGGAGAACTGATAAATATTTAAGAAGATTAGAAGCGCTAATGGCTGTCGGAGATAAAGAAAAAAGCTTTATTATTTCTGGAACTGGAGATGTTCTTGAGCCAGAAGGAGATGTAATAGGTATTGGTTCTGGTGGAAATTATGCATTAGCTTCAGCAAAAGTTTTAATGGATACAAAACTTTCTGCAGAAGAAGTTGCAAAAAAAGCAATTAAAGTTGCTTCAGAAATTTGTGTATTTACTAATGATAATATAAGAACAGAAAAAATTTAATGGAAAATTCAAACGTTACACCTTTGGTACCTAAAGAAAAATCAGATGAAAAAGAAATATTGCATTCTCTATCTCCAAGAGAAATAGTATCTGAACTAGATAGATTTGTTGTTGGACAAAAAAATGCAAAAAGAGCAGTAGCAATTGCGCTTAGAAATAGATGGAGAAGACAGGCATTAACTGGCGAAATGAAAGATGAAGTTCTGCCAAAAAATATTTTGATGATGGGACCAACTGGAGTTGGAAAAACAGAGATATCAAGAAGACTTTCTAAATTAGCTGAGGCACCATTTGTTAAAGTAGAAGCAACTAGATTTACTGAAGTTGGTTATGTTGGAAGAGATGTTGAGCAGATAATTAGAGATCTTTTAGAAATAGCTATAGCTATGGAAAAAGTAAAAAGAAGAAAAGAAGTACACGCAAAAGCTCAAAAGTTAGCTGAGGAAAGAGTTTTAGATGCTTTAGTTGGAAACAAAGCGACTGTTGCAACAAGAGAAAGCTTTAGAAAAAGATTAAGAAATGGCGACTTGGATAATAATGAAATAGAAATTGCTATAAGTGAGAATAATCAAATGCCTTCTTTTGAAATTCCTGGGATGCCTGGGGCTAATGTTGGAATGATTAATATTTCTGAAATGCTAGGAAAATCAATGGGAGGAAAAGCTAAAAAGAAAAAAATGTCAGTGAAAGAATCACATGAAATCTTAATAAATGAAGAATCTGATAAATTAATAGAACAAGACAAGATAGTAAAAGCAGCAAAAGACTCTACTGAAAATAATGGAATAGTGTTTTTAGACGAAATAGATAAAATTTCAGCTAGAACTGACCGAGTTGGAGGAGATGTATCTCGTGAAGGAGTGCAGAGAGATTTACTTCCTCTTATAGAAGGTACAACTGTTAGCACAAAGTATGGAACAATTAAAACTGACCATATTTTATTTATTGCTTCAGGGGCTTTTCAATTAGCAAAACCATCTGATTTACTTCCAGAATTACAAGGTAGATTGCCTATCAGAGTTGAACTAGATGCTTTGAATAGTGAAGATTTTAAAAGAATACTTAAAGAGCCTGATAATAGTTTAATCAAACAATACAAAGCTTTATTAAAAACTGAAAATGTTGATTTAGAATTTTCAGAAGATGGTATCGATATGATCGCAAATCTGGCCTATGAAGTAAACTCTAAAGTTGAGAATATAGGCGCAAGAAGATTGCATACAATAATTGAAAGAGTTTTAGATGAAATAAGTTTTACTGCGACAGATAGAAGTGGGGAAAAAATAAATATTGATTCAAATTATGTTAAAGAAAATTTGGGTGATATAGTTAAAGATACAGATCTTTCTAAATTTATTTTATAAATTAACTTTTTCTATTATTTTTTAAGAAAATAACAAAACTTCCATTTGATGAATTATCAATTTCATATTCATTTAATGATTTTATAACTTTTAAAAGTTCTTGATTAGAATTTATAAAATCTGGGACAGAGTGTTTTAAAATACTTAAATTTTTTGATTGATATGGATTCTCTTTATTTTTTGATCTTGTTCCTTTTCCTGTAATTACTTTTATTTTACTTACATTTTGTTCATAACAAGACAAAATAAAATTATATATTTTTTTGTTGGCATCATCCAAGGAATAGCCATGTAGATCTATTAATTTTTCTTTTTTGATTGAACTTTGCTTTTTATTAAAAGTATCTTTATTTTCTAATCTTTCATTACTTTTAATAAATTTTAACCAATCTTTTTTGTCTTTATCTGTAATTCTTTTTATCAATTATGCTTGGGTATCAGTTAATAACCAATTTGGACTATAAGATTCTACGTTTCTAGAAAATTTCCAAGTATCGTAAACTTTTTTAATTTTTTCAGGATCTCCAGATACAACTTTTTTATCGTTATCTTTAACGCAGGAGATTATTTCACTCACAAAATCAACAGTGATTTCAAACATATTATTTTTTTGTACGTAATTTTTTATATCTGCAGAATTAATTCCAATAAAGGTTGTTTCTGATTTTAAACCTTTCTTATTTCTTTCTTGAATTGCCTCATTAAAATCTGCAAATACTTTTTTATCTAACAAATTTTTTATATTTTTAAGATTTCCTGCTGAAAAATCTGTGATTATAGATTCGTAAGCAATTTTAGCTCCTTTTAAAAAGTCTGTTTTAGCTTTTTCATCAAAACTAGTTTCATCAATTTTTTTAAACTCTTCTTTTTTTTGTGTGATATCTTGTTCGAAAGCTGTTCCTAAGTTTTCCTCATGACCTGTTTTTTTCCCCAAAATTCCTCTTAATCTAAGAAAAATAAAGCCCGCAATCATTGCCAATAGTATTATATCAATGTATTCAAAACTATAATTCATACATAAATAATATTTACTATGTTGCTTAATTTCAACTAGCAAATTACATTAAGGACAAATGAACCCAGTTATATTGATAATTTTATTAGTTCCAATTATTGAAATTTATCTTTTTATTAAAATTGGATCACAAATTGGAGCGTTTAATACAATTTCATTAATTATAATCACAGCAGTTTTTGGATTATATTATGCAAAATATGAGGGATTAAATACTCTTAAATCTGGAGTTCAACAGATTGTAAAAAATGAATTACCAATTTATGAAATAGTATCGGGTGCTGCATTAGCATTTGCTGCTTTACTAATGATTCTTCCTGGCTTTTTAACAGATATAATAGGATTGCTTATAATTTTTCCTTGGACAAGAAAATTATTTCTTAAAAATATTTCAAAAAAAAAACAAAATAATAAAAAAAACTTTATTGAAGGGGAATACGAAGATATAGATGAACAAAAGTAATTAAAATGTCAGAAAAATTTAAAATTTTTGCAGAATTTGTTAAAGATTTATCGAGTGAAACTAAAGATTTAGAAACATATTTACATGTAAAAGAATATTTAAAAAATTATAATTTGAATATTGAAATTTCTTCCAAACCTTTAAAAAATAGATTCATTGAAGTTAATACAAAACTAAGCTATCTGGATAATAGTCAGACAAACAAAAAATCTTTTTTTGAAATTATATATGCAACGATTGTTCAAATTGATGAAAAGGTTAAAGAAAAAAAAGAAATTGAAAAAATAGTTTTATGTGATGTACAAAACAAAATTTATGATAATTTGGAAAAAGTATTTATTAATTTATTAAAAGATTCAGGATACCCAGGAATAAAAATAGAAAAAAAAATTGATTTTGAGCAACTCTATAATCAAAGATCTAGTTAAAAAAAGTTTTTTTTCAAATGGTCTTTTAGGTATTTTTTATGTAATTTAAGTTCATCTGATGTTGGTTCAATAATTTTTTTTGAATAGATATTTGTATTTTGTAAATTTCTATTACTTAGATTTTTATTTTCAGAAACAAAATCTAAAGACGGTTCTTTTTGATCGATTAAATTTATATATACTTTTGTTAATAATTCACAATCAATTAAAGCTGTGTGTTTTTCTCTTTTTGAATTATCAATTCTATATCTTTTACATAGTGCATCTAAACTGATTTGTGAACCTGGAAATTTATCTCTGGCTAACTCAAGAGTGTCTAGTACATTATTTTTGTCTATTATTTTTTTATTAGCAATCTTAAGTTCATTGTTTAAATGACCTATGTCAAATTCAGCATTATGAATAATAAGTTTTTTATCTTTTATAAATAATAAAAATTCATCTACAATTTCATAAAATTTTTTTTTGTTGGCTAAGAACTGATCTGTATATCCATGAATTTCTAAGGCTTTCTCAGAAACCCTTCTTTCAGGATTTAAATAACAGTGAAATTTATTTGAAGTTGGAACTAAATTGTCAAGCTCAATACATCCTATCTCGACAATTCTATGCCCATCTTTTACGGATATGCCTGTAGTTTCTGTATCTAAAACAACTTCTTTCATTTATTTAATATTTTATTTTTTAACAATTTAACATTTTTTTTTGCCGTTTGTATTTTAAAGTTATTTTTAATAACAAAATTTGATTTATTTTTCTTATATTTTAATGGTAGTTGAAATTTTTTTAGTATTTTTATAATTTTAAAATTATAATTTTTTCTTTTTTTTAAATTTTTTGTAATCTCTTCTTTTTTAGCCTCAACAAAAACTAAAATATTTGCTTTTT
>CACJRJ010000024.1 GCA_902595725.1 uncultured Pelagibacteraceae bacterium | reverse complement strand
TTGGTAATTCTCAGGAAGATAGAAAATCTATAATAAACAATATGTGGGGTAATTATGGAAGAATATTATCTGAATACGTTTATTTAAAGCAATTTAAAAAAAATAATTTTACTCAATTTATCGAAATTGAAGGTTTAAATTATTTAAATGAAATTAAAAATAGTAATGAACAAGTTGTATTTATTTCTGGGCATTTTAATAACTTTGAACTAATGGCAATGGAAATAGAAAAAGCAGGAATAAATTTATGTGCAATTTACAGGCCTCTTAACAATCCTTTTTTAAACATTATTATGGAAAAAATTAGAAAAAATTACATATGCAAAAATCAAATTAAAAAAGGCAAAAGTGGAACTAGGGATTTACTAAATTTATTTAAGAAAAATTTTTCAGTTGCTTTAATGATTGATCAAAGAGTTAGTGAGGGTGAGGCTATAAAATTTTTTAATCGTACTGCGAAAACTACAACTATTCCAGCACAACTAGCTAATAAATATGGTTGTAGCATTGTGCCAGTTTATATTGAAAGAATTAATAAATTTCATTTTAAATTATATTTCAATAAGCCTATAAAATTTGATGATAAATTTTCTGTAGAACAAATATCCTTGGAACTTAATAAAATATTAGAAAAAATGATTTTAAAAAACCCAGATCAATGGATTTGGTCTCATAATCGATGGAAATAAGTCAGTTTTTTTTACTTAATTTTTCTCTTTTTTGTGATGCCTCAACATAAGAATAGTAAGGTTCTTGAAGTTCAACATTCCAATAACTTAGTTTTTCAAGAAATATTTTTTTTCCTGAAATTGCACAAATAACATGATCGCCCTCTTCAAGAATCTCAAAATTATTAGGTAAATATTTTATTCTAGCTAATTTATTTTTCATTATATAGAAATATATTTATATATGATTATTTGTGTCTTAGGAAGTGGAGGTAGAGAGCATGCCATATGTAAAACCATTTCCTTATCTTCAAAAATAAGTAAAATATATTGTATACCTGGTAATGCTGGGACTCAACTATTGGCCAAAAATATAGATTTAGATATTGATAATTTTGAAAAAATTTTAAAGTTTATAAAAAAAGCAAAAGTCGATTTAGTTATTGTAGGCCCTGAAAAACCATTGGTAAATGGTATTGTAAATTTCTTAGAAAATAATGGCATCAAAGTTTTCGGTCCTAGAAAAATCCCTTCTCAATTAGAAGGTTCGAAAACCTTCACAAAAAATATTTGTAAAAAATATAATATACCAACAGCTAATTTTGGAATCTTTGATAAAAAAGAAGATACTATAAATTTTTTAGAAAATTCAAAATTCCCAATCGTTATTAAAGCTGATGGTCTAGCTGCTGGAAAGGGTGTTTATATATCTAAAAATTTGTCTGAAGCAAAAGAAGCTGTTAATGAAATTTTTAATGGAAAATTTGGAGAAGCAAAAAAAATACTAGTTGAAGAATTTTTAAAAGGAGAAGAGATGAGTTTTTTTGTTGTTTGTGATGGAAAAAATTTCAAAATATTTAAAACTGCACAAGATCATAAAAGGGTTAATGAGGGAGATGAAGGAAAAAATACTGGAGGAATGGGTGCTTATAGTCCTTCAGGATTAATAAATGATAGTTTAGAAAAAAAAATTATAAATAAAATAATTTCACCAACCTTGAAAGCTATTGATGAAATGGGGGAAAAGTATAAAGGATTTCTTTATGCTGGTTTAATGATATTGAATAACGAACCTTTCTTAATTGAGTATAATGTAAGAATGGGTGACCCTGAATGTCAAACTATTCTACCTCTTTTAAAGACAGATTTAATTGATATTTTTATTGCATGCTGTAGTGAAAATTTAGAAAATATAAATTTAGAATGGAAAGATGAAAAAAGTTTATGTATCGTACTATGTTCTAGTGGATATCCTGATAAATTTACAAATAATATAAAGATAGATAATTTAAATAATTTAAAATTAAATAATAATGATTTTATTTTTCATGCAGGAACAAAAATAGAAAATAATGAAATATTTTCTAATGGAGGTAGAGTCTTAAATTTTGTTTCCTTATCAAGCTCATTTAAAAATTCTAGGGAAAGAGCTTTAAAACTCATAAATCAATTAAATTGGAAAAATGGTTTTTTTAGAAAAGATATTGGTTATAAAATAATAGATAAATGAGAATAATTGGTGGAACTCACAAAGGTACTAAAATACTTGAATCTTTTGATAAAAATACTAGGCCGCTTAAAGATTTAGTAAAAGAATCTATATTAAATATTCTAGAACATTCTAAAGATTCAAGAATAGAATTGAAAAACTCATTGATACTCGATCTATTTTCTGGAACAGGGTCTTTTGGACTAGAATGTATTTCGAGAGGAGCTGCAAAAGTTTATTTCGTTGAAAATTACATAAAATCATTAGAAATTTTAAATAAAAATATAAAAAAATTAAAATGTGAAAAAAAAACAACAATATTTAATAAAGACGTATTTAGCTTTTTTGAGTATAAAGAAATAAAAAATGAAAAGTTAGATTTAATCTTTTTGGATCCACCATATAAAGAAGAAAATATAGAAATAATTCTAAAAAATATAGTTAAATTAAAATTATTAAAAGACTCTGGATTAATTGTATTGCATCGTCACAAAAAATCAAAAGATAATATTGATAATAAATTTAATATTAAAAGATCTGTTAAATATGGAATTTCAAAAATAATTTTTATTCAAATTAATTGAATAATATTTTCTTAGTTTCTTTTTTTATCAGTTCAACTGATGGCTGATCAAAAGGGTTAACTTTTAGAGCTCTTCCAAGCAAAATTGTTTCTAATATAAAAAAACAAAATAGTTCTCCAAGTACTTCTTCATTTCTTGTTTTTAAATCAAAAGATCTGAAAGGTAGTTTTTTTTTGTTAAAAACCTTTTGGGTTGCAATTTTTTGAGCATAAATAATTTTGGAAAAGGATTTGTTTCTTAAATAATTGTGGCTTTTATGTAAAAATTTATTATTTATCTTTTCTGATTTTAGATCTTGTGTTGAAAAAAAAGTAAAAAAATTATTTTTTGGTCCATCTAAATATAATTGTAGTAAACTATGATTATCACTTGGCATTTTAGATATAATAGGAAGTATACCCTTAGATTTTTTTCCTAAACTTTCTGCAACTAACTGCTGATACCATCTGAACAAGTTTTCTGACTTATTATCATAATTTAGAATTATTGAATTATATTTCTTTTGTTTAACAAAGTTCAAAATTGCACTAACATTTTTTATTAATTCATTTAAAAAATTTTTATTATTTATTAAATAATTTAATCTTTTAAATTTTTTTTCATTAAGTCCCATAATTTCAGCAGGCAACATACCAACCTCAGATAAAACAGAATATCGTCCTCCTATATAATTTTTATGATCGATAACTTCTGCTTTTAAATTCCTAGCAAGGTTTTTTAAATAACTTTTTTTATTTTCAGTAATAAAAATATTTTTTTTTTGGTTTATTAATAAATTTGAATTTGTAATTGTTTCAAGAGTATTGCCAGATTTAGATATAATAATATTTGTTGCTTTTATTTTTTTTTCATTATTACTTAACTTGGGATTTAAATTATTAATAAAAATAAATTTTTTTTTTATTTTATGATTTAAAAATTGATATATGGCTTCTGTTCCAAGTGTTGATCCTCCCATGCCAATTATCCTAAAATTTTTATTTTTTTTAAATTTTCTTATTTGGTTTTTTGTGTAACTGTATTTGTAATTAGGTTTTAAAGAATCTAAAAACTTAATTTTTTTAAACCAAATTTCATTTTTAAAGTTTTTGATTTTATTTAGTTTCTCAATTTTAAAATTTTTAAAATTAATTTTAGAAGTCAACATCCCTAGTTATTTATTTTTTCTAGTATTGTTTTCTCTAAACTATTTTCTTCATTTTGAGTGTTTGAATCTTCTGATTTTTCTGAATTTAAAACTTTTTCAATATCTAATGTATCTTCACTATTTGTTTTGGATTTTTCTTCTTCATGGTCTAGTGGAACTGGCAACTCATTCATATCGGGAGGTTCTGTTAATGGATTTTTTTTTTCCACTAAAAATTCATCACTATTTTCTGATCTTTTTTTTCCTTCTAAAACATCGGTAACACCTGTACATGAATGTAATAAAAGTATTGAAATTATATATAAAGTTATTTTTTTAAATATCATTTTTTCTTTTTATAATTCAATAATTCAGCAAAAATAAGACAAATAATCCCTAAAGTTATAAATATATCAGCAATGTTAAAAATAAACCAATGATAACCTTTATAACTTATATCTATAAAGTCTGGTACTGAAGAATAATAAATACGATCAAATAAATTGCCTAAAGATCCTCCTAGTATAATTAAATAAAAATATTTATTAAAATCTATCGTTTTAATTATAAGGTATATAATTATTAGGTTTATTAATATAATTATTAAAGTTATTAGATTATAAATCGTAGATTGTTCAAATGAAAATAAACCAAATCCAACTCCACTATTCCAAACTAAAATAAAATTAATAAATTGATTTATATTTATATCTACAAAGCCTGTGTCTTCTAGGATAGAGAGAATATATAGTTTTGAAATCCTATCTACTAAAAAAATAAATAAAACAATCACAAAATATATGAAATTTTTTTTAAAAGATAATTTATTCATTAATTATTTTAATACACATCCAGATCTTTCACACTTTTCTTTCTTAATTTTCCAACAAATACTACATTTTTCACCCTCAGCTTTGTTTGTCTCAACAATAATTTCTTCTCCATCATTTTTTTTAATTTTATCTACATTTGCACCTGATGTAATACATAGTTCAGAAAAATCAGTTCCTTTAGATAATTGAATTAGTTTATCATTTAAAAGTATTTTTAAATTTGCTTCTAAACTTGAACCAATTTCTTTAGATGCTCTTTTCAACTCTATGCTGCTATTACATTTATCTCTTATTTTTATAAGCTCTGTCCATTTTTTATTTAAATCTGGATTATTCCAGTTTGATGGGATTGATGGAAATTTTTCTAGATGAATACTTCCTTTTTCATTAATTTTTAGAAGTGAATGAATTTCTTCAGTTGTAAATGATAATACTGGTGCGAACCATTTTAATAATATTTCAAGAACAATATTTAAAAACTTTATAGTTGAAATTCTTTTTTTACTCTCTAGAGAATCGCAATATAAGGCATCTTTTCTAATATCAAAATAAAAAGCTGATAAATCAGATGTGCAAAAATTTATTATTTCTTTATAAATAGTATGGAAATTATATTTTTCAAAATTCTTTTCAAATAAAATGTTGAGATTATAGATTTTATTTAACATGTACTGTTCTAACTCTGGAAAATTACTTGTATTAATTTTTTCAAAATCAACTTTTTCAAATTTGTCATTTAAATTTCCAAGAATGTATCTAAATGTGTTTCTGATTTTTCTGTAAGATTCTGCATGTTGCTCTAAAATTGAATAATCTATTCTTAAATCTTCAGCATAATCAGAAGCTGCTACCCAAATCCTTAAGATATCAGCTCCATACTTTTTTAAAATATCTTCTGGTGCAATAATGTTTCCAAGAGATTTTGACATTTTTAAACCTTTTCCATCAACAACAAATCCGTGGGACAATATAGACTCAAATGGAGCCCTACCCCTTGTTCCACAAGACTCTAATAATGATGAGTGAAACCAGCCTCTGTGTTGATCTGAACCTTCAAGATACATAGAAGCAGGCCATTTTAAATCTTCTCTTTTTTCAAGAACATAGGCATGAGTAGAGCCACTATCAAACCAAACTTCAACAATATCAGTCATCTTTTTATAATCCTCAATTTTATATTTTTTGCCTAAAAATCTTTGAGCATCTCCTTCAAACCAGCAGTCAGCCCCCTCTTTCTCAAATATACTGGCAATATTTTCATTAACTTCATCGTCGATTAAAACTTCATTTGATTTTTTTGACATAAAAACAGGAATAGGAACTCCCCAAACTCTTTGTCTTGAAACACACCAATCGGGCCTCAATTCTATCATCGACCTTAGTCTTTCTTTTCCTTTATTTGGATAAAAATTAGTTTCATCTATAGATTTTAAAGCTTTCTTTCTCAAGCCATGACTTTCCATAGAAATAAACCATTGAGGTGTTGCTCTATGAACCAAGGGTGCTTTGGAACGCCAAGAATGAGGATAAGAATGAATTAGTTCCCCGCTAGATAATAAATTTTTTTGTTCTTTTAGTTTTTCTATAACTATTTTGTTTGCCTTAAAAATATGTATACCTTCAAAAGTTGGAACATGCTTTGTATATTTCCCATCATCATCTACGGTTTCTTCAGCTTTTATATTATTTTTTAAACACAAATTAAAATCATCAGGACCATGGCTAGGTGCACAATGGACAATACCCGAGCCTTGTTCTGTTGTAACAAAATTTGCACTTAACATTGGAATATCATAGTCAAATCCAATTTTTGAAAATGGATGGCTACATATTGTTCCTTCAAATTCTCTTCCTAGTAAGGTTAAAACTTTTGTAAACTTTTTAATATTACAATCCTCTATTAAAGATTTTAACAAATCTTCTGCTACTATTATTTGTTTATCTTTAAAATCTGATTCATCTTCTATTTTAATAATCACATATTTTAAATTTTCATTGTAAGCCAAAGCTCTATTAGCTGGTATGGTCCATGGGGTTGTAGTCCAAATTATAATTTGTGTATTCAAAAGCTTTTCATTTTTTGATTTTTTAATATTAAATGCTGCATAAATTGTATCAGATTTATGATCCATGTATTCAACTTCTGCATCTGCCAATGCTGTCTTTTCTACTGTAGACCAAAGAACAGGTTTATATCCCCGGTAAAGGCTTCCTTCTTTTAAAAATTTACCAAGCTCCCTAACTATTTGAGCTTCAGCATCAAAACTCATTGTGGAGTAATAATTTTCCCAGTCACCTACTACTCCAAGTCTTTTAAATTGCTTTTTATGTACCTCAATCCATTTCTTTGCGAAATCTCTACATTCTTTTCTGAATTCATTTATTGGGACTTCGTTTTTATTTTTTTTATTTTTTTTATATTGTTCCTCAATTTTCCATTCAATCGGCAAACCATGACAATCCCAACCTGGCACATAAATAGAATCTTCTCCTTTCATTTGATGAAATTTTACTATTACATCTTTTAGGATTTTGTTAAGTGCTGTTCCCATGTGTATATCACCATTGGCATATGGAGGACCATCATGAAGAACAAATTTTGTTTTTCCTTTGCTAGATAATCGTAACTTTTTATATAAGTCAATTTTATCCCAGTAATCTATTATTCCAGGTTCTTTATTTTGTAAATTTGCTTTCATTGAAAAAGCAGTTTTGGGTAGATTGATATTGCTTTTACTCATTATTTTACTTTAATTTTTTTTTTGCTTTTCTGATGTCTAAATTAATTTGTTTTTTTAATTGGTTTATATTTTTAAATTTCTTTTCTTTTCTTATAAAGTCTATGAACTCAATAGTTAAGCTCTTATTATAAAGATTCCTTGAAAAATTAAATATGTGAACCTCTAAAAGTATTTCTTTTTGATTAAAAGTTGGCCTATAACCTAAATTTGCAATTCCTTTAAGTAATTTCTTATTTTTATTTATTAAAATATTTACTGCATATACTCCAGGTTTTGCAATTACATAATCATTTAATTTAATATTGCATGTTGGGAATCCAATTTTTCGACCCATTTTTCTTCCTACAATTACCTTTCCATCTATAGACCAATTTCGATTTAAATATCTATTAACAATATTAATTTTTCCATTAGATATTAATTTTCTAATTAATGTTGACGAAATAATTTTAGTTTTTTTCTTTAATGGCTTGGGATTAATTATTTTAAAATTATATTTTTTTTCAAAAAATTTTAATTTATTTACATTTCCTTCTCTTTTATTACCAAACCTAAAGTTATTACTAACAAATATATATTTTGGCCTTAGTTTCTTGGTTAAAATATTATCTATAAACTTTATGTAATTGATTTTTGAAAATTTTTTATCAAATTTTTTAATTACAACAAAGTCTATTTTAAGTTTCCGAAAAGATTTTATTTTTTGATTTAGATTAGAAATTTTAAAGTTTTTTAATTTTTTATTAAAAAACATTTTAGGCATAGGATCAAAAGTTAATACACCAATTTTTATTTTATGTTTTTTTTTGTATTTTTTTGCAAAATTAAATAGCTTTTGATGTCCAATATGCAAGCCATCAAAATTACCAATTAATAAAATTGAATTTTTATAATTTTTGGAAACAGAAAAATTTTTATATAGCTTCAACTTTTTTACCATTTTAATTTTGATTGTGTGTAATCAACATAAGTATTATATTTTTTCATAATTTTTTCAAAATTTTCATTTTTAACTTCTTGTCTATGAATTCCATTTGTAATTAATAAGCTAGCAAAATTTTGATTATTTGCTCCTTTAATGTCTGTATTTAAATTATCTCCTATACAAAAAACTTTCTTGTTATTTATTTTTGCTGCAAGATTATAGACTTTTGGGTGAGGTTTGCCAAAATATTCTACTGTTCCTCCTATCTCTTCAAAGACTTTTGCGACCGATCCAGCACAAAATTCTCTTTCTTGTCCTCTGTCGACAATTAAATCTGGATTAGTACAAATCATAATTTTATCTATCTCATTCTTTAATAGTGTTTTGTAGTATGACAATTCTTTGTCCTGTTCATCGAATAAGCCAGTACAAAGTAAATATTTAGCTTCACTAATTTTTTGTATTTTATTTTTTTTAAATTCATTAAATAGTCCAAAATCTCTGGGTGGCCCAATGTGAAAAAAGGTTTTATCCTTAAGGTTTGATTTTAAATAATTCAATGCTGCTTCCCCAGATGTGTATACTTTTGAATAATATTTTTCTTCTAATCCCATTTTTTTTAAAAAATTTTTTACATCATTATTGGGTCTAGGAGCATTGGTGAGTAATACTAGATCTTTATTTTTCTCTAATAATTTTTCTAAAGCATTAGTAGAGTCTTTGTAAAGTTCAATTCCATTATGTACAACGCCCCATAAGTCTACAAAGAACAAGTCATAATGATCTACAACAGATTTTAGTCCTATATCGTCTAAGTTTTTGGTCATTTTTCAGATATAACTTAAAAATAACCATATTTCTTGGTTTTTTTAGAGTTATAAATTTTACAAAGCTTCTTGAAATAAAATGGACTCATAGCTATATGAACCCTCATATTTATAGGAGTTTTATATGAAATTTAAACCGTTACACGACAGAGTTTTAATTGAAGTCTTAGATAGCAGTGAAAAAACTGCTGGAGGCATTATCATACCAGATACAGCTCAGGAAAAACCACAAGAAGGAAAAGTAGTTGCTATTGGTGGTGGAGCAAAAACTGAAGATGGAAAAATAATTCCAATGGATGTTAAAGTTGGCGACAAGGTTCTATTTGGCAAATGGTCAGGGACCGAAGTCAAAATTGATGGAAAAGAATACAGCATAATGAAAGAGTCAGACATTATGGGTATTTCAACAAGTAAATAAATTAATACAAGGAGTTTATAATGGCTAAAATAGTAAAATTCGACTCTGAAGCAAGATCGGCAATGTTAAGAGGAGTTGATGTATTAGCAAATACTGTAAAAGTTACACTTGGACCAAAAGGAAGAAATGTTGTTATAGACAAATCTTACGGAGCTCCAAGAACAACTAAGGACGGTGTTTCTGTTGCAAAAGAAATTGATTTAGAAGACAAATTTGAAAACATGGGTGCTCAAATGGTTAAAGAAGTTGCCAGCAAAACAAATGATGAAGCGGGCGATGGAACAACTACTGCTACAATACTTGCACAATCAATTGTAAAAGAGGGTTGTAAGTATGTTACTGCAGGAATGAACCCAATGGACGTTAAGAGAGGAATTGATTCAGCTGTAGAACATGTAAAACAAAAATTAATTTCTTCTGCTAAAAAAGTTAAAGATAGTGATGAAATCGCACAAGTAGGAACAATTTCTTCAAATGGTGATAAAGAAATAGGAAGCATGATTGCAAAAGCAATGCAAAAAGTTGGTAATGAAGGAGTTATAACTGTGGAAGAAGCAAAAAGTATCGAAACCGAACTAGATGTTGTAGAGGGTATGCAGTTTGATAGAGGCTATCTTTCTCCTTATTTTGTTACCAATGCAGAAAAAATGACAACTGAATTAGAAAATCCACTAATTCTTTTACATGAAAAAAAATTAACTAATTTACAACCAATGGTTCCACTATTAGAGGCTGTGGTACAAGCTGGAAGGCCGCTAATGATAATTTCTGAAGATGTTGAAGGAGAAGCTTTAGCTACTTTGGTTGTTAACAAACTTAGAGGTGGATTAAAAGTTGTTGCAGTTAAAGCTCCAGGTTTTGGAGATAGAAGAAAGGCAATGCTTGAAGATATAGCTATACTAACTGGAGGACAAGTTATCTCGGAAGATCTAGGTATCAAATTAGAAAATGTAAAAATAAATGATCTTGGGTCAGCCAAAAGAGTAAAAGTTGATAAAGAAAATAGTACAATTGTAAGCGGTTCAGGAAAAAAATCTGACATCGAAGCTAGATGTGCTCAAATTAAACAACAAGTAGAAGAAACAACTTCTGATTACGATAGAGAAAAACTACAAGAAAGACTTGCTAAATTAGCTGGTGGTGTTGCAGTTATTAAAGTTGGAGGCTCAACTGAAGTAGAAGTAAAAGAAAAAAAAGATAGAGTTGAAGACGCTTTAAATGCAACTAGAGCAGCAGTAGAGGAAGGTATAGTTGTTGGAGGAGGATGTGCTCTTCTTTATGCATCACAAGATCTAGATAAAGTAAAAGTTAAGGGCGATGATCAAAAAGCTGGTGTCGAAATAGTAAAAAGTGCACTACAAGCTCCTATCAGACAAATCACAACGAATGCTGGAGTTGATGGCTCCGTAGTTGTAGGAAAACTTTTAGAGGCTAATAAACCTTCAAATGGATACGATGCTCAAACAGAGCAGTACGTTGATATGTTCAAAGAAGGTATTATTGATCCTGTGAAAGTTGTAAGAACAGCTTTACAAGATGCTGCTTCAATTTCTGGATTATTAGTAACAACAGAAGCGATGGTTGCAGATAAGCCTGAAGAAAAAGACTCTGGACCTGCTGGAATGCCTGGTGGCGGAATGGGAGGCATGGGCGGAATGGGTGGAATGGGAATGTAAAAATTTCTACTCAATTAAATATTCAAAAAGGGCAGTTTTTACTGCCCTTTTTTTTTACTACTAATAATTTATCTATTAAAAATCTTGTCTACTAAAAATAACCCTAAAGCTACTGCCGGTCCTATCCCAAAAGCAAATAACAAAGTTCCAATTCCTACAGTACCTCCTAAATACCATCCAACGGCAACTACAGATATTTCAAGAAATGCTCTAACTATAGCAATTGGTAAATTTGATATTTCCTGAAGTCCAATCATCAAGCCATCTCTTGGTCCTGGTCCTAAATTTGCAACAAGATAAATTCCACCTCCTAATCCAACTGTAAGAACAGCTACAACAGCCAATATAATTTGAGAAATATAATTTTCAGGTGTTGGAACAAATTTAATGCAAATATCAATCATTATAGCAATTATTAGAGCATTAAGAATTGTCCCAATTCCAGGTTTTTGTTTAAGAGGTATCCATAATATTAAAACACCAATACTCACAAACAAAGTAATTGTTCCTATGGAAAAATCTACATTTAAAGAAATACCTTGAGCTAAAACACTCCAAGGAGAAGCTCCAGTAAAGGAGACAATTAACAAGCCTTCTCCTAAACCAAATAATGATAAACCAAAACATAAAAAAAATAATGTTGAAAATCTTGGTTTAAAATTAAATGGTTTGTCTGAACTCCAGTATGTCTTTGGAACTTTTTTTATTGATAAAAACATGTAATTCTATTTTTTTATAGATAACTTTATAAAGTTAAAATAAACTTTCACAATAAAATTAACTTTATTAGTAAATTTTTTATGAAAAAATCGATTTTTATATTTTTTATTTTATTCTCGTTTTTCAACGTATTTGCTGAAGAATTCGATTATAAAAATATATCTAAAATTGAAATGGACGTTTTAAGAAATGACGAAGTCATAGGTTATAGTAATTATTTTTTTAAACATAGTGGGGATACTATGATTGTAGAAAATTATACAAAGTTTGATGTTGAAATTTTTGGTGTAAAAGTTTTTTCAATAAACAGTAAATCTAAAGAAATATACAAAAAAAATAAGCTTTTATCTTTTGAGTCTTCAACATTACAAAATGATAAAAAAAAATTTGTAAAATTAATTTATGATAAAAATAAAAATAAATTTATTATAAATGGTTCTTCATTTGTTGGTGAAGCAAATAGTAAAAATATAATTGGAAACTGGTGGAATGCCAAAATTTTAAAAACAAAAACTCAAATAAGTCCTTTGTCAGGAAGTATAAAAAAACAGGAAGTCAAATTTATTAATGAAGACCAAGTAGAATATAAAAGTAAAAAAATTAAGCTTTCTCAATTCACGCTTAAATCAACTGAAGATTTACCTGATGATAAAAAATTAGATTTTAATATTTGGATAAATGCAAATGAAAATATAATTTTTAAAGTAAAATATAATAGACTCGGTAGTTGGGAATATAGATTAAAAAATTACGAGTAAACTAATTTAAGATTCTTAAAAGCAGTTGATTCATAAAAGACATAAAAACTATAAAAGAAAGAAAGAAGATAAAATACATAAATGTGACTGCTCTATTTCTTTTTCTTCTAAGCAAAACAAATTTTTTATCATCTAAAAAAGAAACGTCTCTCTTGCCAATAACATGGTAATCATAACTATACCTCCATACGGACATTCCAAATCTTTTATCAAGGCGATTATAATAGTTTATCCAGGCAACTGACCATCGGTAAATTAAATATAAAATTAATAAAACTATAATTGTTGTGAACATTTTAAATTTAAATTATATTAAAAATTAATCATATGTCTATCTGGGGAAGTTTAATTGGAGGAATGATAGGTTTTTCATTAGGTGGGCCTTTTGGAATGCTTTTAGGCTCTCTAGTTGGAGGAAAAATTTCAAGAGCAAAATCTAGAAGCAATTTTGGAGCTTTTGCTCAACCTCAACAAATATTTGCTCTCTCTTTAATTGTTTTATCTGCAAAACTTAGTAAAGCTGACGGAAATGTCAGTCGTGAAGAATTGGTCGCTGTTAAAGACAAGCTTAAAATACCTGAAAATGAAATAGATCAAGTCGGAAAAATTTTTAATAAAGCCAAAGAAGAAAGTACTGGATATGAGCCATACGCTAAACAAATTTCCCAAATTTATAAAGGCAACATTAATGTATTGGAAGAAGTAATTAATATTTTATTTTATATTGCAGAGGCAGATGGAAATGTAAGTTCATCTGAATTAATAATGATAGAAAATATATCTAAAATATTTGGTTTAACTCAAGTTCAATTTAATAGTATTAAAGAAAGTAGGAAAGGATCAGATAAACTTAATCCTTATATTGTTTTAGAAAGCAATCCTGATGATGATCTTCAATCAATAAGAAAAAAATATCTTAAATTAAGTAAGGAAAATCACCCTGATTTATTAATAAGCAAAGGAGTACCTCAAGAAGTAATTGATGAAAGTAAAAATAAGATGAGAGCAATAAACTCTGCTTGGGATCAAATCCAAAAACTAAAATCTAATTAAAATTGTTCAGACTCTGTTGAGCCATCCATCGCAGTTGTGGAGCTTTTACCTGAACTAATAGTATTTGATACTGCATCGAAATAAGAGGTACCAACCTCTCTTTGATGTTTAACACTTGTGTAGCCGTCTTTCTCACGAGCAAATTCTTGCTGTTGGATTCTTGAATATGCAGACATACCCTCTTTTTTATATTTTTCTGCAAGTTCAAAGATTGCAATATTTTGTGTATGAAATCCTGCAAGAGTAATAAATTGAAATTTATAACCCATTTTACTTATTTCTACTTGGAATGAAGCAATCTCTGTGTCAGATAAATGTTTTTTCCAATTAAATGAAGGTGAACAATTATAAGCAAGAAGTTTTCCAGGAAACTTTTGGTGAATTGCATCAGCAAATTTTTTAGCTTCTTCAAGATTTGGTGTTGCGGTTTCACACCAAATTAAATCAGAATATGGAGCATAAGCTAATCCTCTTGAAATCGCTTGTTCAATTCCAGATTTTACATAATAAAAACCTTCTGGAGATCTCTCACCTGTTAAAAAAGGTTTATCATTTTCGTCATGATCATTTGTAATTAATTTTGCTGCATTCGCATCCGTTCTAGCTAAAATAATTAAAGGAACATCAGCAATATCAGCTGCTAGTCTTGCTGCTTTTAAATTTTTTATCATCGTGCCTGTTGGAACTAAAACTTTCCCTCCCATATGGCCACATTTTTTTTCACTTGCTAATTGGTCTTCAAAATGAACACCTGCTGCCCCTGCTTTAATAAATTTTTTTGCAAGCTCAAAAACATTTAAAGGTCCACCAAATCCAGCTTCACCATCTGCAATAATTGGCAACATATAGTCAATTTTATTTTCTTTTTTCATATCACCATCTTGAATTTCCATATGTTGAATTTGATCTGCCCTTATTAAGGCATTGTTCATAGAATCAACTAGTTTTGGAGCACTATCATATGGATATAAAGATTGATCTGGATACATTTCGCCAGCACTATTTGCATCCGCAGCAACTTGCCAACCACTCAAATAAATTGCTTTTAATCCTGCTTTTGCATGTTGAACAGCATGGTTTCCCGATAAAGAACCTAATGTGTTTACATAAGGTTCAGAGTTTAGCAATTTCCATAGCTTCATTGATTGTTGTTTGCATAAAGAATACTCAATTTTAACAGAACCTCTAAGTCTCTCTATTTCTTCAGGTTTATAATCACGTTTAATTCCTGCAAATCTTTTTAAATCGTATGAAACATTTTCAGCTGACATTTTTATTTCGCCCTTATTTTGATTTTATTAGCTAGAAGATTAAAATTAACTATTATCGCTAAATTGCTCTGTGAATTCGTTCATGCCGCTTGATCCCCAGTCGCAGTGATCGTCTCTTAAATAGATCGGTTTGCTTTTGTATTCAGAACAATCTTGATGATTGGTAATTTGTAAGCTTTTTTCGTTAATATTTGTTAATTTTTTATCCATGTAAACTTAATAATTTACAATATTTACAAATTCAATAAAAAATGCTACTTTATCTGTAAATAAAGGAAATTTTTTGTAAATAAAAATTTACAATATTTACAAATGGTAAAAAATGAGTCAATTAGATCTTAAAATTGGTCCAAAAATAAAGGGATTTAGACGACAGTTAGGAATGCAAGCAAACAAGTTAGCTGAAAAACTAAATATTTCTCCTAGCTATTTAACTTTAATTGAGGGTGGAAAAAGAAAAATTGATGCTGATTTACTTTTAAAAATTTGCCAAGAATTAAAAATTGAAGTATCTGACCTCGCTGTCAAATCAGACCTAAACTTAGCAAATAACATATCAGAATTACTTGATGATAAATTATTTGATGATTTAGATATTTTAGGTCCTGAAGTAAAAGATTTGGCAAATACTAATCCAAAAATCGGCAGAGCCTTAATTAGGCTTGGAGATATTTTAAAAAAAAAAGATCATGAACTAGTTAATAAAATAGAAAAATTATCAGGAAAGATCGTAGATAGCAGAAAAAGTTCATTTCCCGGAGAAGTAATATCAGATTTTTTACAAGAAAATAAAAATTATTTTCCAAAA
>CACJRJ010000023.1 GCA_902595725.1 uncultured Pelagibacteraceae bacterium | reverse complement strand
TTACCTTTTTTAAAATACATTTTTGTAGGAACTAAAGTGTATCCTTCAGCATTAATTTTACCTGTAAGTTTATTAATTTCTTTTTTATTTAGTAAAAGTTTTCTTTCCTCAGTTGGATTGTGGTTTGAATAACTTGCTTGTTTATAGGATGCTATGTGAGAATTAATTAAGTAAATTTCACCATTTTTTTCTATGCCGTAAGAATCTGCAATGTTAACTTTTCCAGATCTAATAGATTTAATTTCTGATCCTTTTAAAACTATTCCGGCCTCAATTAATTCATGGAAAAAATAATTAAAACTTGCTTTCCGGTTTAAACAAATAATTTTTAAACCAGGATTGGTTTTTCTTTTCATTAACTAATAAGTTTGGCTGTAGATAAAGCTTTTTTAACTTTTTCCCCTGTTTCCTTTTTAATTTTAACTAATGGAAGTCTTATTTCATCGCTGCATAATCCTAATAGCTTTGCAGCATATTTTACTGGTGCTGGATTGCTTTCTATAAATAAAGACTTGTGTAGTGGCTGTAACATTTCATCTATTCGTTTGGCCTCTTTAATTTCATTGTCAGTTTTTGATTTAGAATATTTTTGCATATCAGAGCAAAGTCTTGGAGCTATATTTGCTGTAACAGAAATAATTCCTACCCCACCTCTTTTATTAAATTCAAAAGCAAGTCCGTCTTCTCCTGTAAGCTGTATAAATTCTGGCCCTAGCTTATTTATAGTTTGATCAAGTCTATTTAAATCTCCTGTGGCATCTTTCACTCCAGCAATGTTTTTAAGTTCAAATAACCTTGCCATCGTATCTACCGACATGTCTATTACACATCTACTTGGAATATTATAAATTATAATTGGTAGACTGGTATTATCATTTATAGATTTAAAATGCTGATACAAACCCTCTTGTGTAGGTTTATTATAATAAGGAGTAACAACTAAAGCGCCATCAGCTCCAGCTTTTTCAGCGTGTTTGGTTAAGGCAACAGCCTCTTCTGTAGAATTGGATCCTGTTCCAGCTATTACAGGAATTTTACCTTTGGCTTCGTTAATGCATAATTCAATTACTTTTTCATGTTCTTTATGGCTCAATGTTGGAGATTCTCCAGTAGTTCCTGCTGGAACTAGGCCATTAGTATTATTTTCTAAATGAAAATTAATTAATTTTATATAATTTTCTTCATCTAGATTATTATCTTTGAATGGTGTTATAAGTGCTACATTTGAACCTTTAAACATGAGATCTTATAACATAAATTAACAACGATTCATTAAATTTATTATGAAAAAAAAGCTTTTAAAATTTACTATAATTATTTTGGTTCTCTTCAAAGGCACTTTTTTTGTACAAGCAAATGAAAAAGTTATTCTTCCAGAAAATAAACCAGTTATATCTAATGAACAAAAATCAAACAAAATAGCTAATTATTTAATTCCACCAAAAAAACCTATTCTAAAGTTAGAAGAGGTAAAAAAGAAAAAAGTTGAAAAATTAATTGTAAATGGAGAAATCATACCTCCAAACAAACCTTTGGTTGTTAAAAAAGAAAAGTCAGTTAGAGCGAAAAAATCTAAATACTATTCAAAAAAAGATTATGAAATTGCAAAAATAGCCATTAGAAGCATGGAACAAAGAAAGTGGAATTCTGCTGAAAAAACTGCAAAAAAAGCTAGAGATAAGTCAATTTACAATTTTATAAGATGGAAACATCTTTTAACTACAGGAAATCTATTAACTTTTTATGAATATAAGAGATTTATTGAATTAAATCCAAAATACCCAAGAATAAATAGAATAAAATATTTAGCTGAGCATAAAATGTCAGCAAAAGATTTATCTCCAAATTTCATTATTGATTGGTTTCAAAAAAATCCGCCTCTAAGTGGATTTGGTAAAATTATTTTAGGTCAAGCAAATTTGTCAAAAGGTCAATCTATTGAGGGTAGTAGATTAATTAAAGAAGGCTGGATAACTGCTGATTTAAGTAGAAACGATATGAAATTTTTTAGAAAAAAATTCAAAAATATTTTGAATTCTAGCGATTATATTAAGAGAGCAGATTACTTGGCTTATGAAAATAAGTATTGGGATTTAAAAAGAATGTTAAGATATTTACCTAAAGATTATCAGCTTCTTTATACTGCAAGACAATTACTAATGAGTAAATCTTATGGTGTAGATGCAGCAATAAGCAAAGTGCCAAAAAAATTCAAAAATGATCATGGTTTAAATTATGATCGTTTAAAGTGGAGAAGAAAAAGAGGTAGAGTTGATGGATCACTTGAAATTTTACAAAAAATAACAAATACAAAAGAATACATGGTAAGACCTGATAAATGGTGGGTTGAAAGAGGAATAATTGGAAGATCTTTAATATATAAAAAAAAATACGAAACTGCGTACAAAGTTGTTAGCAACCATGCACTTACTGAAGGTCCAGAATATGCTGAGGCTGAATGGATGAGTGGATGGATTGCTCTAAGTTTTTTAAAAGATCCAATTTTGGCCGAAGGTCATTTTACAAATTTTTATAATAATGTTGGATATCCAATAAGTCTTTCTAGAGGGGCTTATTGGCTTGGAAGAACTTATGAAAAAATTGGAAAAAAAGATTTATCTATTCAGTGGTATGGGGAAGCATCGAAATACTTAACTACTTACTATGGTCAGTTATCGCATTTAAAAATTAGTCCAAATCAAGAAATTGAATTAAACAAGCTTATGGAGGTAGATAAAGATTATGAAGAAAAATTTTATAAAAAAGATGTAGTAAAAGTAGTTCATTTATTAAATGAACTAAATAAAGATAAATATACAAAACATCTTCTGAGAGGACTTGCAATTGATAATATTGATATGGGCAGTGAAATTTTAGCTGCAAAATTGTCATCCGATATAGCAAGATTTGATTTTGCAATTCAAATAGCAAAAATAGCATCTTATGAAAAAAGATTTCATAACAAATACAATTATCCAATAATTAGTACTCCAAAACTTATCAATGGAAGGAAAATTCCGGAATCTGCATTTATTTTATCTATAATAAGGCAAGAAAGTGAATTTGATACAAGCGCACACAGTCATGCTGGGGCACAAGGACTAATGCAATTAATGACATACACCGCAAAAGTTGTAGCAAAACAAGCTAAATTACCATATTCAAAATCAAGACTAACTTCAGACCCAGAATACAATGTTAATTTAGGTTCTCATTATATAGCAGGATTAATTCTTGAATATGATGGTTCATATCCTTTTGCAATAGCTGCATATAATGCTGGTCCCAAAAGAGTTAGATATTGGAAAAAAATAAATAAAAACCCACAAAAAAAAGAAATTGATTATGTTGATTGGATTGAATTAATCAAATTTAAAGAAACTAGAAATTATGTACAAAGAGTTTTAGAAAATTATAATGTTTATAGATATATACTTGAGCAAAAGCCTATAAAATTGAAAGATTTTTTTAAAAACGATCCTCTATATTAATGGCGGAAAGGGAGGGATTCGAACCCTCGGTACATCTTTCGACGCACGACGAGTTAGCAACCCGTTGGTTTAAACCAGCTCACCCACCTTTCCGTTGACTACTGTGTAACTTGAAATCATTGAATATTCAATATTAATCAAGTAATTTTGTGCAAATTATGAAAAACAAATATTCTATATTTTCTATAATAAAGAATGCTTTTAGCTACAACGAAAATTGGCAAAGAGCATGGAGAGATCCCGAGCCAAAAAAAGAATATGATGCAATTATAATTGGTGGTGGAGGTCATGGTTTGGCTACAGCCTTTTACTTAGCCAAAAAACACAATATGACAAATATTGCAGTTGTAGAAAAAGGTTGGATCGGTGGAGGAAACACAGGGAGAAATACAACTATAATTCGTTCTAATTATTTATGGGATGCTAGTGCAGGTTTGTACGACCATGCTTTAAAAATTTGGGAGGGATTGTCACAAGAATTAAATTATAATGTTATGTTTAGTCAAAGAGGTGTTATGAATTTAGCCCATAATCTTCAAGATGTTAGAGATCTAAAAAGAAGAACTCATGCAAACAGGTTAAATGGTATTGATGCTGTATGGTTAAATACTGAGGAAGTTAAAAAATTCTGCCCAATAATTAATACTTCACCTGATATAAGATATCCTGTTTTAGGAGGAACTCTACAAAGAAGAGCAGGAACAGCTAGACATGATGCTGTTGCATGGGGTTACGCACGTGGAGCAGATGCAATGGGAGTTGATATTATTCAAAATTGTGAAGTAAAAGGAATTAAAAGAAATGGAGATAGTGTAGAAGGTGTAGAAACAACTAAAGGATTTATTAAAACAAAAAAAATTGGAGTGGTTGCTGCTGGTCATTCTAGCGTTATTGCAAATATGGTTGATTTAAAGTTGCCTCTAGAAAGTAAACCATTACAAGCTTTGGTATCTGAGCCTGTAAAACCTATTATTGATACAGTAGTGATGTCCAATGCTGTGCATGCTTATGTAAGTCAATCTGATAAAGGAGAATTGGTTATTGGAGCAGGAACTGATGCTTATGTTTCATATACACAAAGAGGAAGTCATGATGTCGTTGAAGGAACTTTAAAAGCAATATTAGAGCTCTACCCTATTTTTAGTAGAATGAAAATGTTACGACAATGGGGTGGTATCGTTGATATTTGTCCAGATGCTAGTCCAATAATTAGCAAAACACATATTAAAGGATTATACTTTAATTGTGGCTGGGGAACAGGTGGATTTAAAGCTACACCAGGTTCAGGTGATTTATTTGCACACACTATTGCTAACGATGAACCTCATAAATTAAATGCTGATTTTAATATAAATAGATTTGTAAGTGGTGATCTTGTTGATGAACACGGAGCAGCTGCTGTAGCACACTAATGTTTTTAATTAATTGTCCATATTGCGGTGAAAGAGATCAAAGCGAATTTTCAGCTGGTGGTGAAGCACACATCGTGAGACCAAAACAACCTACTGAATTAAGTGATGATCAGTGGGCTGAATTTTTATTTATGAGAAAAAATATTAAAGGAGTTCAATTTGAAAGATGGAATCATGCTCACGGATGTCGAAAATGGTTCAACATGGTTAGAGATACATCAAACGATAAAATTTATGCTGTATATAAAATGGGTGAAAAACCCCCTACAAAGTAATGACTAGAAATTTAAGAACAGCAAATAGCAAGTTTATTGATCAAACATCGAGGATATCTTTTAAATTTGACGGTAAAAAATTGTATGGCTTTAAAGGTGATACATTGGCATCAGCCTTATTAGCAAATAATATTCACCTAGTAGGAAGAAGCTTTAAATATCATCGTCCAAGAGGAATAATGGCATGTGGTTCTGAAGAGCCTAATGCGATCGTACAAGTTGGAAACGATGCCTCAATGACAGAGCCAAATACAAGAGCAACTGAAATAGAATTATATGAAGGTTTAGAAGCATCAAGCCAAAATTGTTGGCCAAGTGTTAATTTTGATATAGGTGCAATAAATAATTTTTTCTCTCCTCTTATACCGGCAGCTTTTTATTATAAAACATTTATGTGGCCTTCTAATTTTTGGAAATTATACGAATACTTTATAAGAAAATCAGCAGGCCTGGGTAAATCGCCTACTGAACCAGACAAGGATATTTATGATCATAGATATTTACACTGTGATGTTTTAATCGTTGGTGGAGGCATATCTGGGATAATAGCTGCTAAAATAGCAGCTAAGAATAATTTAAATACTGTATTAATAGACGATAAAAATATCCTAGGCGGAACTACTCTTTTCCAAGAAAATGAATGCTTTAAAGTAAATAATTCTTATTCAAATGAATGGTTAAAAAATGAAATTGAAAATCTAAAATCACTTGAAAATTTAACTATAAAAACAAGAACATCGTTAGCTGCTTATCACAGTTACAATTATCTTCTAGCAAGAGAAAATTTAACAGACCATTTAGATATAAATGAAAAAAAAGATAAAATTCGTCAAAGACTTTGGAAAATTAGAGCAAAAAAAGTAATTATAGCAACAGGGGCTATGGAGAGGCCATTAATTTTTAACAATAATGATAGGCCCGGTGTTATTCTTTCATCTTCTATCAAAAAATACATAGATTACTACGGAGTAAAATGTGGACAAAAAGTATCTTTGTTTACAAATAATGACTCAGCATATGAAACTGCTATCTCTTTAAATAATAGTGGAGTAAATGTTAATTCAGTAGTTGATATAAGAGATAAAGCCAATTCTTTAATAGTTAAACAGGCTGAAAAATTAGGTATTAAGATTCATTGGAAATCTTCAGTGGTTAATACAAGTGGTTATAAAAAAATTAATTCTATTGAGATTATGAAATTATCTGATGACGGTACTACTGTTTTTGGAAAAAAAATAAAAGAAGAATGTGACTGCCTAGGTATTTCTGGAGGATGGACACCAAGAGTACATTTATTTACTCAGTCTGGTGGTAAACTTAAATTCAGAGATGAAGATAATGTCTTTTTACCAGATAAATCAGGTTTAGATCAAATAAGTATCGGGTCTTGTAATGGTGATTTTGAACTTGATCAAATAATAAAAAATTCAGTTCGCTTAACAAAAAAAATTTTTAAAAATTAATAATAATGATTATGAGAACTTAGAAATCATTACCTCAAAAGAAATTGACAAAAAAAATATTTGGTTACTTCCATCAGATAAACCTTTGGGAAAAACTAAACCATTTTTAGATTTTCAAAACGATTCTACTGCAAATGATATCAAATTAGCACTAAGAGAAGGTTTTAAATCAATTGAGCATGTGAAAAGATATACAACAACAGGTATGGCAACCGATCAAGGAAAATTGTCCAATATGCACGCACTTGGGATTATAGCTGAAACTGCTGGTGTAAAAATGGGCGAATTAGGAACAACTACATTTCGACCTCCTTATACTCCATTAACATTTGGAACGATTGTTGGAAGAAACGTTGGTGAATTTTTTGATATTACAAGAAGAACACCTATACACGACTGGCATGTTGAAAATAAAGCTAAATTTGAAAATGTCGGACAGTGGAAGAGAGCTTGGTACTATCCAATAGACAATGAAAATATGCATGAAGCTGTACAAAGAGAAAGTAAAGCAGCCAGAGACAGCGCTGGTATTTTAGATGCGTCTACTCTTGGAAAAATAGATATTCAAGGAAGTGATGCATCTGAATTTTTAAATAGAGTTTATACAAATGCATGGTCAAAATTAGAAATAGGAAAATGCAGATATGGCCTTATGCTCAATGAAGATGGAATGGTTTATGATGATGGAGTTACTACTAGATTGTCAGAAAACCATTATTTAATGACTACTACAACTGGTGGTGCAGCTAATGTTCTTTCTAAATTAGAAGATTACTTACAAACAGAATGGCCTGAGTTAGATGTGTATTTAACTTCAGTTACTGATCACTATGGTACTGTAAGTATCTGTGGACCTAATTCAAAAAAAATTCTTTCAAAAATAATTCCTGATTTAGATTTGTCTGATAAAGAATTTCCACACATGTCTTTCAAAAATGCATTAATCGATAGTATAAGATGTAGAGTGATGCGTATTAGTTTTACAGGTGAACATAGTTATGAAATTAATATTCAAGCATCTTACGCTAAATCTGTTTGGGAAAAATGCTTTGAGGCTGGTAAGGAGTTTAATATTACACCTTATGGAACTGAAACGATGCACTTACTCAGAGCAGAAAAAGGATTTATAATAGCCGGTCAAGACACAGATGGAACAATGACTCCTGTAGACTTACAAATGGACTGGATAATTAGTAAAAAGAAATATGATTTTATTGGCAAAAGATCTTTATACAGAAGTGATACAATTAGAGAAGATAGAAAACAACTAGTAGGATTGATAACTGATGATCCAAAAGAAATTTTGGAAGAAGGTGCACAAATTGTTGCTGAAACAAATAAGCAACCAGTTGAAATGCTTGGTCACGTTACTTCTAGTTATTTTAGTCCAAATTTAAACAAATCAATTGCACTAGCTGTAGTAAAAAATGGTAAAAAATTGAAGGGACAAAAAATGTTTGTTCCGATGGAAAATAAAATAATTAATGTAACTATAACTGATACAGTTTTTTTAGATAAAGAAAATAAGAGGTTAAATGCCTAATTGGAATTCAGCAATAAAGAAAATCGATGTTAACGATGTTGTTTCTGTAAATTTAAATCATCACTCTGAATTATTTATTTCAGAAGTTGAACCTATAATGAAATTAAATATAAGAGGAAAAAGTAGAGATTTTTTATCAATGATAGGAAAAATATTAAATATTATATTGCCTACAGAAACAAATACTTCAACTACTAATAAATTTATTACAGCCATATGGTTAAGTCCTGATGAATGGTTAATATTTAAAAACAATGTCACAAATCGTGGTGCTGAAGAAACTAATATTGAAGAAAATTTATATAAAAATATATCTCAAAAGAAACTTGGATCAATTACAAATGTGAGTGATCAATTTGTAATGATTAATATTCAGGGTAAAAACTTATATGAATTACTAAGTTCTGGATGTCCCTTTAATTTCAATGATTTTAAAAATAAAAAAGGTGCAGTAACTCAAACTCTTTTAAATCATACAGACGTAATAATTTATAACGAAGATATTAACAAAATTAACTTATTTGTCAGAAGGTCTTTTTCAGCTCATTTATGGTCATGGATGAACGACAGTGCTAGATTTATTTAATTTAATCTTAAAATAATAAATTATTATAAAAAAATAAGAAATTGAGAAAAACCAATTAATTCCTACCCATATCCAAAAGAAAGTTTCAAAACTCGCGTTTATATATTTAGCAATATAAAATACTACAATTGGGTTAAGAACATTTCTAAAAAAGTTAGAAATCATTGCATTTTCTGACTTTTTTAAAGCCATGAAAAAACCGTTTGATAGAAAAAAAACAGGATAAGCAGGTAATACAAAAGCTGAAATTTTTAAATATCTTTTTCCATATTCAATTACTTCAGGGTCGCTTGAAAAAAAACTTGTAATTACACTTGCTGACAAAAAAACCAAAGTTCCAGCTGTAATCATTATAATAAAAGCATATTTAATAGCGGTAAAATAAGTTTCTTTGATTCTTGCAAGATTATTAGCTCCATAATTTTGGGCTATTATAGATATTATAGCCGTATTAATTCCAAGTATTGGAAGTAGAACTACTTGTTCTATACGTGTACCTACTCCGTAACCTGCAACAGCATATTCGCCAGATTGACCTACGTAAGTAAAAATTATTGCAGCCGCTAAAGCGTATCCACATATAGATAGTGAAATTGGCATTGATTGAAAAAAAATATTTTTAAAAAATAAAAATTTTGGAACTAAATATTCGCTTGTTATTTTTCTTACTCTTTCATTTTTAAGAACCTTAAATAAAATAACCAAAAAGGAAAATAATTGAGAAATAATTGTAGCTATACCTATGCCCTTAACTCCAAAAGCTGGTATAAATAAAAAACCAAATATTAAAATAGGATTTAATATTATGTTTAAAAGAAATGATAAAACTAAAACATTCCTGTAAGTTTTAGTATCACCTTCTGCATGAAGTAATGAATTTAATGAAACAACTAAAATAAATAAAAAAGAACCTGAATAAATAATATTAGTATATTCAAGGCCTAAAGATGCAACCTCTTCTGTCGAACCCATTAAAAAAAATACAGGTTCAGAAAAATATAATCCTAGAAAGGTAATAAAAATAGAAATCAAAATTCCATAATAAATAATATGAGAAAAATAATTTAAAGTTTTTTTATTATCTTTTTCACCAATACTGTTTCCTATTAAAGATGTTCCAGCAACTGTTACACCGATAGATGTAGCAATAATAATAAAATATATTGGAAACGATTTACTTAATGCTGATAATGCTTCTGGAGATATTTTCCCTGCAAAAAAAGTATCAACTACATTATAAAGAGTTTGAAATAAAGTTCCTACCATAGCAGGAACAGCGAGTTTTCTAACAAGCTTGGGTATATTGTCCTTTAGCAAATCCATATTTAAAATTCTTTTTGGAATATATGTTTTTTTTCCAAGTTTTTTTGCAACATTTATTTGCTTTTGTCTCATTCTAAATCTTTCTTTTTGTGAGTTTGTTAGTGTATCGTGACAATTTGGACATGAAACACCCTCTTCATACTTAAGTGATTTTTTATCTTTAATAGATATAGGCTTTCTACAGCCGCTGCACATAGAATGAGTACCAACAGCCAATCCATGTTTTATAGAAATTCTATTGTCAAAAACATAACATTCACCATTCCACAAACTTTTGTTTTTTTTAATTTTTTTTAGATAATTAATTATTCCACCCTTTAATTGAAATACATTATTAAAACCTTTTTTTTCAAGATATACGCTAGCTTTTTCGCATCTTATTCCACCGGTGCAAAACATTGCTATAGTTTGTTTCCTATCTAACTTTTTAAGATAATCAGGAAATTCTCTAAATTTATCTATCTCTGGATTTATTGAACCTTTAAATGTACCAACTTTATATTCAAATGGTTTTCTAGCATCTATTAGTATTGTTTTTTTATTGCTAATAAGTTTATTCCACTTACTTGGTTCTAGATGGTTTTTTGTTTTTCTTTTTGATATTTTTATTCCCATAGGAACCACCTCTTTTTTTATTTTAACCTTACCTCTATGGAATATTTGAAATTTACTTTTAGATAAATTTTGACTATCAAAATTTATAAAATTAAAAGTTTTTTTAATTTTGTTTAAAACTAGCTCTAAATTTTTTTTGTTAGATGATATTGTTCCATTAATTCCTTCATCAGAAATAATTATTGTTCCTCTTATATTATATTTGCTGAAAATATCGCTTAGTATTTTCTTATTTTTTTTGACACCATGAATTTTTTTAAATTTATAGAAACCAGAAATATAGTACATTATATTTTTCTACAAACGGTTAAGCCGTCACCTAAAGGAATAATTAAGTTTTCAACTCTTTTATCTTTATTAACATAGGAATTAAATTCTCTTATACATACAGTTAATCTATCCTGTTTATTATTGTCAATAACCTCGCCATGCCACAAAACATTATCTATTACAATTAAACCATCTTTATCGATTAAATTGACTGAATGATTAAAATAGTTTTTATAATTTTCTTTGTCAGCATCAATGAATACTAAATCAAATTTTTGCTTTTGTTCATGCAAATTATTTAAACTTTCGATTGCTGGAGCAATAATTAACTTTATTTTATTCTCTTGGGCAGCTTTTTTAAAAAAATTTACTGCTGTATTGCTAGTTTCTTTATTTTTATCTAACGCTATTACAGAGCCATCATCTGGTAAAGCTAGTGACATAGATAATGTACTTAATCCAGTAAAAGTACCTATTTCTAAAATTTTTTTAATTTTAGAAGATTTAATTAATAAATGTAGAAAATGACATTGTGATATTGAGATTTGCATTCTTTTAATATCTCCTAGTCCTTCATTATGAGAAATTATTTCTTTTTGAACTGAATGAAGTTTTGTTGAGTTGTTATTTATATATTCTTCAATTTCTTTATTAACAGTAAGATTTGAACCCATACTACTTAAGTTTCTTTTTTAATATCTCATTAACTAATTGAGGATTAGCTTTACCTTCAGAAACTTTCATTGCTTGTCCTACAAAAAAACCAAATAGCTTATCTTTACCAGATTTATACTCTTTTACTTTATCCTGATTATCATTTATTACTTTTTCTATAAGTTTTTCTAACTCATTAGGGTCACTCTGTTGTTTAAGACCTTTTTCTTTGACTATTTCTATAGGATTTTTATCTCCCTCAGCCATCATCTCGAAAACTGTTTTGGCAATTTTACCTGAGATTGTACCATCTTTTATTAAATTAATTAATTTAGATAGATTTTTGGCGCTTATTGGACTTTCTGTAATTTCCAAGTTTTTTTCATTTAATAAAGCAAATAATTCACCTGTAATCCAATTAGATGAAAGTTTAACATCAGAATTTTCAATTACTGCCTCAAAATATTTTGATATGTCTAGATCTGATACTAAAATATTTGCTTCATAAGGGCTTAAATTAAATTTTTCAATAAAACGTGATTTTTTTTGGTCTGGAAGTTCTGGAATTTCTTTTTTAATATTTTCAACATATTCGTCGTTAAATTCCAATGGTAGTAAATCTGGATCTGGAAAATATCTATAATCGTGCGCATCTTCTTTTGATCTCATAGACCTTGTTTCATTTTTTTTTGTATCAAAAAGTCTTGTTTCCTGATCAATTTTTCCCCCCTCTTCTAGTATATCAACTTGTCTATTAGCTTCATATTCTATGGCCATTTGCATAAACTTTATTGAATTTACATTTTTAATTTCACATCTAGTTCCGTATTTATCATCACCTTGTTTTCTAACAGAAACGTTGACATCAGCTCTAAGTGAACCCTCTTGCATATTTCCATCACAAGTTCCTAAATATCTCATTATTGATCTTAATTTTTTTATATAAACATTAACTTCCTCCGGTGATCTTAAGTCTGGTTTGCTTACAATTTCCATCAAAGCAACTCCTGATCTGTTTAAATCAACTAATGTATTTTTTGGATCGATATCATGAATACTTTTTCCAGCATCTTGTTCTAAATGTAATCTTTCTATTCCTATAGTTTTTGATCCAGATGCCAAATCAACAACAACGTTACCTTCGCCTACAATTGGATCTTTATATTGTGATATTTGATATCCCTGAGGTAAGTCTGCATAAAAATAATTTTTTCTATCAAAAATGGATTTATTATTAATTTTAGCGTTTAATCCAATTCCAGTTTTTATAGCTTGCTTAATACAGAATTCATTAATTACTGGGAGCATCCCGGGAAATGCTGCATCAACTAAACTTACTTGGGTATTGGGCTCGCTTCCAAATTTGGTAGGTGATGTAGAAAATAATTTGGATTCTGATAATACTTGCGCATGGACTTCAAGACCTATTACTACTTCATATTTTTTTCCATTTCTCTCAATCAAGTAGTCTTTAGTCATTCATCCACCATTCTTTTAAATTAAATTTAAAATTAATTTTATCCTCCATTGAGTAGGCTATATTTAAAATATTTTGTTCATCAAATGATTTTCCAATAATTTGAAGACCTAATGGGTATCCTTTTTTATCTAATCCCGCAGGAATAGAAATTCCAGGTAAACCAGCAAGATTTACAGGGACTGTAAATATATCGTTTAGATACATAGAAACAGGATCATTTGATTTTTCTCCAATTTTAAAAGCTGAAGAAGGTGTTGAAGGTGTTAGTATTGCATCAACTTTTTGAAATACATTGCTAAAATCATTTTTAATTAATCTTCTAACTTTTTGCGCTTTTAAATAATATGCATCATAATAACCTGATGATAGAACATATGTACCGATCATAATTCTTCTCTTTACTTCATCGCCAAATCCTTCAGATCTAGTTTTTTCGTACATATCGATTAAATTATTACCTTCTGTTCTAAAGCCATATTTTACACCATCATATCTCGCAAGATTAGATGAGGCTTCAGCTGGAGCAACAATATAATAAGTTGGTAATGCAAATTTTGTGTGTGGAAGTGATACATCGATGATTTCAGCACCACAATCTTTTAAATATTTTTTTCCATCTTCCCATAGTTTTTCGATTTCTTCAGACATGCCCTCTACTCTGTACTCTTTTGGAATTCCAATTTTTTTACCTTTAATATCTTTCGACAACTCTTTTGAATACATTGGTCTTTTAAAATCTACAGAAGTTGAGTCTTTATTATCAAACGAACTCATTACTTCTAATAAGAGTGCTGAATCTTTAACATTTCTTGTCATAGGGCCTGCTTGGTCTAAAGATGATGCAAAAGCAACTATTCCATATCTAGAGCAACTTCCATAAGTAGGTTTTAATCCTACCGTTCCTGTAAATGAAGCAGGCTGTCTAATCGATCCTCCCGTATCAGTTCCTATAGTTGCTGGTGTTAATTTTGCTGCTAAGGCTGATGCAGAACCACCCGAAGAACCGCCTGGAACTAAATCTTTATCAATTGGACTAATTACATTACCAAAATAACTTGTTTCATTTGAAGAACCCATCGCAAATTCATCACAGTTTAATTTACCTAACAGAATAGATCCATCATTCCATAAATTTTGAGTAACTGTTGATTCATATGTTGGTATAAAATTATTTAGTATTTTACTACTTGCTGTTGTTTTTATGTTTTTGGTACAAAATAAATCTTTTACAGCAATTGGTACACCGGGTAGTTTTTTATTAAAATCAGGTTTTGAGTCAAACTCATTTGCCTTTTTTAAAGCTGCGTCGAATGTTTCTTCATTATATGCGTTTAAATTTTTAGATTTTTTTGATCGTTCAACATATGCTAATGTAGCCTCATTAGATGAAATTTTTTTACTTTTTATATTTGAAACTAATTCTGATAAACTAAGATCAATAATATTTGACATTATTCAACTACCTTTGGAACAACAAAAAAATCTTTGTTTTCATCTGGAGAATTTTTAAGTATCTCTTCTCTGATATTTTTAGATTTAATTTCGTCTTTTCTGAGTCTTAATTTTGTTTCAGCAATAGAGCTTAGTGGTTCTATGTTTTCAGTTTTTAACTCATTAAGTTGTTCAATCCACTTAAATATTGAATTTAAATCAGTCTCTAATTTCTTGGCTTTTTCTTCATCTAATGAAATTCTAGATAATTTGGATATATGTTTAACTGTTTTAAGATCTATGCTCATGTGATATTTAAATTAAGGGCAAATTATCATTTAATATGAAAATTACAATATGATGGACATTAACGATATAAAGAACCATATAAATAACAAATCTAGACTAATTGGAGTTGATATTGGTTCAAAAAGAGTTGGTTTGTCAATTTCTGATGAAAATAGAAAAATTGCCACTCCTTTAAAAACTATAAATTACGAAAATATTCAAATCTTAGCAGATGAATTAAAAAAAATAGCTAATGAAAATAACGTTCATGCAATCATATTTGGAAATCCTAAAAATATGGATGGTTCCGAAGGTAGATCATCTCAATCTGTAAAGGATAAAGTAAAGTTAATTTCTGAAAAAATCCAAATACCAATATTTTTGTGGGACGAAAGACTTTCAACAGTTGGAGCATTCAACTTATCGAGTGAACTAGATATAAATGTATCAAAAAGAGTAAAAAATATAGATAAAAATGCTGCTGCTTTCATACTTCAAGGTGTTTTAGATTTTTTAAATAATTAAGCTTGCATTATTCATGCTCTATAGTTATAGAGTTGGTTTTAATGGCAAATGTAAAAAAAGCTATTAAAATCTCACAAAAACATCTCCTAGGAATCCAAGATCTATCAATTTCTGATGTAAATTTTATTTTGTCAGAAGCAAAACAATTTATTGATCTAAATAAAAGTAAAAATAAAAAATTAGATGTTTTAAGAGGAAAAACTCAAATTAATTTATTTTTCGAACCTTCAACACGTACTCAAAGTTCATTTGAATTAGCAGGAAAAAGACTAGGTGCTGACGTTATGTCAATGAATTTAAATAATTCTGCAATTAAAAAGGGAGAAACATTGATTGATACTGCAATGACTCTTAATGCGATGCATCCTGATATAATAGTGGTCAGACATCAAGATTCTGGTGCATCAAATTTATTATCTCAGAAAGTTAATTGTGCTGTACTTAATGCTGGAGATGGTAGAAGAGAACATCCAACTCAAGCATTGCTGGACGCATTGACCATTATAGATAGAAAAGAAAAGATTGAAGGACTTAAAATTGCAATATGTGGAGATATAGTTCATTCAAGAGTAGCGAGATCAAACATTTATCTATTAAATATGCTGGGTGCTGAAGTTAATATCATCGCTCCTTCAAATTTAATGCCAAAAGATATTAGCAAACTTGGTGTTAATAGTTTTTCAGATATGAAAAAAGGATTAAAAAATTGTGATATAGTTATGATGCTTAGACTTCAAAATGAAAGAATGACAAGTTCTTTTCTTTCATCAAACAGAGAATATTACGAATATTACGGATTAACACCTGATAAATTAGACTATGCAAAAGACGATGCTTTAATAATGCATCCTGGTCCAATGAACAGAGGTATCGAAATTGATACAAACTTAGCTGATGACATAAATAAGAGTGTAATAAAAGAACAAGTAGAACTTGGTGTAGCTGTAAGGATGGCTTGCCTTAAAATATTTTGTGAATGATGAAAAAAAAATACTTTTTAAATGCAAATATAATAGATCCACAAAATTCTATTGATGAAGTTGGTGGTCTAATAATCAGTGAAGATGGAAAAATTGAAGCTGCAGGTAAAAAAGTAAATACAAATAATATACCGTCTAGAGAAAAATATATAGATTTAAAAGGTAAACATATAATTCCAGGAATCGTTGATATGAGAGTATTTGTTGGTGAGCCTGGTTATGAATATAAAGAAAATTTCAGAACTTTAAGTGAAGCTGCATTATCAGCTGGAGTTACATCTGTGGTTACAATGCCTAATACAAATCCTGTTATTGACAATGTTTCAATAGTTGATTTTTTAAAAAGAAGAGGAAGAGATAAAGCTAAAATTAATATATATCCCACTGCATCTTTAACAAAAAACCTTGAAGGTACGAATATGACTGAGTTTGGACTTTTACAAGCTAAAGGAATTATAGGATTTACAGATGGTTATAAAACAATTCAAAATACAAGATTGATGTCTAGAATAATGAAATCAGCATATGATTTAAATTGTCTAATTATGCAGCATGTTGAAGATAAAGAACTAGCAAAGGATGGAATGGTGAATGATGGAATTATTTCAACAAAACTAGGTCTTCAAGGTATTTCTGACTTAGCAGAAAAAATTATTATTGAGAGAGATTTAACTTTATTAGAAGATTTTAATTGCAGATATCATATATCGCAAATTTCATCACAAAAATCACTAGAAGTAATTAAAAGAAGAAAAGAAATGGTAGAATTTACATGTGGTGTTTCAATAAATAACTTATCATTAAATGAAAATGATATTGGTGATTTTAGAACATTTTTAAAATTATCACCTCCGTTAAGAACTGAAGATGATAGATTAGCTTTGATCAAAGGAATAAATAATGATTTGATTGATGTAATAGTTTCTGATCATAAACCTGAGGATGAAGAACAAAAAAGACTAACATTTGCTCAAGCTGCAACTGGTGCTTCTGGAATTGAAACTTTATTACCTTTAGCTTTGGAACTGTATCATAATGAAACTTTAAAATTAAATAAAATAATTAAAGCTTTAACATGCAATCCGGCAAATATACTAAAGATAAATAAAGGAAATTTAAGCATAGGTAATGACGCTGATTTTTGTATACTC
>CACJRJ010000022.1 GCA_902595725.1 uncultured Pelagibacteraceae bacterium | reverse complement strand
AAATATTGATATTTTGATTTCAACAACCTCAAGATTTAGAAATAAGAATATTAAACACATAAAGTTAAATGAACTAAATAAAATAGACTTTAGTAAAAAAGTTGCTTTCTTATTTGGGCCAGAAGCTTCTGGACTATCAAATAATGAAATAAGCTTTTCTAACTATGTATTACAAATACCTAGTAATACTAAATTTAAATCATTAAATTTATCTCATAGTTTAATAATTGTGGCTCAAACTATTTTTCAATTATTAAATATAAAAAAATCAAAATACTCTAAATCAAAGAAAATTAAACCTGCATCAAAAAAAAACATCCAATCTATGACTAATTTATGTATCAAACATCTCGAAGAAATAAATTTTTTTAAACCAAAAGAAAAAAAACCTAAAATGCTAGAAAACCTGAGAAGCATATTTTATAAAATGGATTTATCAGAAAAGGAAACACGTATTTTATCAAGTGTATTTGCCAGTTTAGGTAAAAAAAAGGCTGATTGACAAAATTGATCTTGTGTTTATAAAGCGTTCTATTAAATGACAAAAAGATTAAACTCTAAACACAAAGTTGATAGAAGGCTAAGAGTGAATCTATGGGGAAGACCGAAGAGCCCATTTAATACGAGAGCATACCCTCCAGGACAACATGGACAAACAAAATCAGCAAAGCCATCTGATTATGGAATTCAATTAAATGCAAAACAAAAATTAAAATCTTATTATGGCAATATGAATGAAAGACAATTCAGAAATGTTTACAAAAAAGCCATAATGAAAAAAGGAGATACTGCTGAAAATTTAATTGGTCTTCTAGAAAGAAGACTTGATGCGGTGATATACAGATCTAAACTTTCAAACACAATATTTTCATCAAGACAATTAATTAATCATGGTCACGTAAGAGTAAATGGAAAAAAAGTTAACATCGCAAGCTATCAAGTTAGAGAAGAAGACAGTATAGAGATTAGAGACAAATCAAAACAATTAGCTTTAATTGATATAGCACTTGCTAACAAGGAAAGAGAAGTTCCAGAATATTTGCAACTAGATGAAAAAAATAAAAAAGTAAAATTTGTAAGAGTGCCTAAGTTCGAAGAGGTTCCATATCCCGTTGTAATGGAACCAAATCTAGTAATTGAATATTATTCTAGATAATTATTTTTTAAAATTAATTCCTTTATCTTCAAGAACTTTTTTAAGTTCACCATTTTCATACATTTCTTTTACGATATCGCATCCACCAACAAATTCTTTTTTTATATAAAGCTGAGGTATTGTTGGCCAGTCACTAAATTCTTTTATACCTTGTCTTAATTTTTCATTTTCTAAAACATTAACACCTTTAAAATTTACTTCTAAAATTTTTAACATATTAGTAACAGCCATTGAAAAACCGCATTGAGGTGCATCAGGTGTTCCTTTCATAAAAAGACAAACTTCATTACTTTCTATTTCATTGCTAATTAAATCATTTGTTTGTTGATCCATCTTACTCCTTTGTTTTAATTGCTAGTGCATGTAATTCATTCCCCATTTTGCCCTTCAATGAATTATACACCATTTTATGTTGTTCAATTTTACTTTTTCCAGCAAATGTTGAAGAAGTAACTGTTGCTGAATAGTGGTTACCATCACCTGCTAGATCTTGAATTTCAATCTTTGCATCTGGCATTGCTTCTTTAATTAATTTTTCTATTTCATTTAAATTCATTGCCATATTATTTATCTATATAATCTTTTAACCAACTCATATTAGATTTAATTAAATCGTCAATATGCAGAATTGGCTCTTTATCTATTATTATCTCATTTTTAGTTACTAATCCAATATCATCATAATGTACTGAATTATCCTTTAAAATTTTTTCTACTTTTGAAAGATTTTTTCCTTCTATTTCAATTATGTACCTTCCTTGATCTTCACCAAAATAGTAATCGAATTTGTTTATTAAAACTTTAAGCTTGTTTAGTTTAAAGCCCTTTTTACCCTTTATTGCCATTTTTGAAAGAGCGGTAATTATACCACCCAAAGAGACATCGTGCGCAGAATTTATTAAGCCTTCTTCCATTAATTTTAAAATTGTTTCACCATTATTTTTTTCGTTAAATAAATTAACTTCTGGTGGAGGTCCTTTTTTTTCATTTAAAATATTTATTGCAAAAATGCTTTGGTCTAAATGACCTTCTGTCTTTCCAACAACTAAAATTAAATTATTGTCCTTTTTGAGGTCCATAGTGATCATTTTTTTATAATCTTTAATTAAACCAACACCACCAATTGCAGGCGTAGGTTTAATTCCCTTATCTTTTGTTTCATTATAAAATGATACGTTACCTGAAACTACTGGATAATCTAAAAATTTACTTGCTTCATTAATACCCTCTACACATTCAACAAACTCACCCATATTTTTTTCTTTTTCTGGGTTACCAAAGTTTAAACAATTTGTAATAGCAATTGGTCTAGATCCACATGAAATTAAATTTCTCCAACTTTCACAAACAACTTGTTTTCCGCCTGTAAGTGGATGGGCGTAACAATACACAGCAGAAGAGTCTACTGATGTTGCAACAGCTTTATTGGTGCCATGCACTCTTATAACACCAGAGTCAGAACCAGGTTTTTGGATAGTATCACCCATTACCGTATGATCGTACTGTTGCCAGATCCATTCTTTACTACAAATATTTGGTAAGCTTAATATTTTTTTAAGAACTTCAGCAGTTTTAAATTTTTTAAAATCATCTTTATTAAATTTTATTTTTTGTGGAAGTTTTGTTTTTTTCCATTTTCTATCATAAATGGGTGCATTTTCTGTCAGTATATTTATAGGAATTTCTGCCACTTTATTATTATCAAAAAATAATTCGATTTTTTTTGAGTTAGTAGTCTTTCCTATTACAGCAAAATCTAAATTCCATTTATCAAAAATCTTTTTTGCTTCTGTTTCTTTACCATTTTCTAAAACAATTAACATTCTTTCTTGACTTTCAGAAAGCATAATTTCGTATGGAGTCATTTTTTCTTCTCGACATGGAACTTTATTTAAATTTAACTCAATACCTAAATTTCCCTTCGAAGCCATTTCAATACTAGATGAAGTTAATCCTGCTGCTCCCATATCTTGAATAGATATAATTGATTTTCCTGCCATTAACTCTAAGCAAGCTTCTAATAATAGTTTTTCTGTAAAAGGATCTCCAACTTGTACTGTTGGTTTTTTTTCTTCAATTTTATCATCAAAAATTGCTGAAGCCATACTTGCGCCATGAATTCCATCTCGACCAGTTTTTGAACCCACATATATTACTGGCTTATTGACACCTGCAGCTTTTGAATAAAAAATTTTATTCTTATTTACTAATCCCAAAGTCATTGCATTAACTAAAATGTTCCCATTATAAGAATCATCAAAGCTAGTTTGACCACCTACAGTCGGTATACCCATACAATTTCCATAACCACCAATACCTTTAACCACTCCCCTTAATAAATTTTTTGTTTTAGGATGTTGTGGAGAGCCAAAGTGAATTGAATTTAAATTTGCAATAGGTCTTGCACCCATTGTAAAAACATCTCTCATTATACCACCAACACCGGTTGCCGCTCCTTGATATGGTTCAATAAATGAAGGGTGATTATGACTTTCTATTTTAAAAACTATCGCATCGTCATCTTCAATATCAATAACTCCAGCATTTTCTCCTGGACCCTGAATTACTTTTTTCCCTTTTGTGTTAAGTTTTTTTAAATGAAGTCTTGATGACTTGTATGAGCAATGTTCATTCCACATTGCTGAAAAAATTCCTAGCTCAGTTAGGTTTGGCGTTCTTTTTAATAAATCACAGATTTTATTAAATTCTTCCTTTTTTAAACCATGATCTATTGCAATTTGTTCATTAACTTCATTCATTTAAAATTCTCAATTAAATTTTCAAAGAAAAAATTACCATCATCACTTGAAAGACTTTTATCTATGACTCTTTCTGGATGAGGCATCATTCCTAATATATTTTTATTTTTATTAAATATTCCAGCTATATTACTTAATGCACCATTTGGGTTATAACTATCTGCTTCCTTGCCATTTTCATTACAATAAGTAATTGCAATTTGATTATTATTAATTAAAGATTTCAATTCATCATCTGAGCAAAAATAGTTTCCTTCATTGTGTGCTATATGTAGTTCCAGGACTTCCTTTTTGATATTTTTAAAATATTTATTTTCTTTATCGTTAATTTTTACATGAACATTTTTACATATAAATTTTTGATATTTATTTTGTAGAAGAACGCCTGGTAATAAACCAGTTTCTGTTAATATTTGAAATCCATTACATATTCCCAATACCAAGCCTCCTGAATTTGCAAATTCTAAAACTGATTTAATTATTTTTGATTTTCCAGCTATACTTCCACACCTTAAATAGTCTCCATAAGAGAAACCACCAGGCAATACTATTAAGTCGCTTTTAGGAATTTCCATATCATTGTGCCAAATCATTTGGTTTTTAAATCCAAATTTTTTTAAGGCAACGTCCATATCTCTATCACAGTTTGATCCTGGAAATATTATTACAGCTGACTTCATCAATTTTTATAGAATTTTATAATCTTCAATTACTAAATTGGCTAAAAGCTTTTTACACATTTCATCAACTTTAACTTTGGCTTTTTCTTCATCGTTGATACTTACTTCAATGTCAAAATATTTACCTTGCCTAACTTCTTTTACTTCAGAAAAACTCATTCCATTTAATGTCTGCTGTATAGCTTTACCTTGAGGATCAAGCACTCCTTCTTTTAGAGTAACAATTACTTTTACTTTCATTTACTTTTCTTAATTTTTACTGCAGTTGGTTTTGAGAATTTTATTGGTCTTATATTCGATTGCTCATGAAGAATTCCAAGTCTTCTAGCTACTTCTTGGTAGGCCTCTACAACGTTACCCAAATCTTTCCTAAATCTATCTTTATCCAACTTTTTATCAGTTTCTTGATCCCATAATCTACAAGTATCTGGACTAATTTCGTCCGCAAGAATTATTATTTCGTCTGACTTTGTTTTTCCAAATTCTACTTTAAAATCAACTAATTTAATTCCTATACCTCTAAACAAGCCTTGAAGATAATCATTTATTCTTAAACATTGATCATTGATCAAGTCTAATTCAATTACATTTAGCCATTTAAAATTTAAAATATGTTCACGTGAAATTATTGGATCTCCAAGTTTATCATCTTTTAAACAATATTCGATTAACGGATAATCTAAAACTGTCCCTTCTTCAATTCCCAATCTCTTTGTTAAAGATCCGGTTGCAATATTTCTAATTACAAACTCAATTGGAATTATATTTACCAATTCAACAAGTTGTTCTCTCATATTTAATCTTTTAATAAGATGATTTTTAATTCCAATTTCTGAAAGAGATTTTAACAAATGTTCTGAAATCCTATTATTTAGGATTCCCTTTCCATCTATATTTGCTTTTTTTTGATTATTAAATGCGGTGGCATCGTCCTTAAAATGTTGAATAACAGTATTTTTATCACTTGTAGCAAATATAATCTTTGCTTTACCTTCGTAAAGTTTTTTCCCTTTTTTCATTATTTAAATACTCTTCTAAAAATTAAATTTACATTTTTAAAATGAGATGAGTAATTAAATATTGAATTTAATTTAGACTTACTAATTTTACTCATTATTAATTTATCTTTTGATATTAAATCAATCAAATTTTTATTTTCCGAGAAACATTTTTTTGAATGAGATTGAACAATCTTGTAAGATTTTTCTCTACTCAATCCACTTTTTGTAAGTTCTAGCATTATTTCTTGAGAAAAAATTAAACCTTTTGTTAAATTAATATTTTGAATCATTTTTTTGGGGTAAATTATCATTTTATCTAAAATATTTGCCAATCTATTTAAAGCAAAATCTAAAGTAATATTTGCATCAGGACCTATATTTCTCTCAACACTAGAATGCGAAATGTCTCTCTCGTGCCAAAGTGCTATATTTTCTAAAGCTGGTGTTACATAGCTTCTTACCATTCTTGATAATCCAGTTAAGTTTTCGCTTAAAATAGGATTTTTTTTATGTGGCATTGCGGATGATCCTTTTTGATCTTTTGAAAAAAATTCTTGAAGTTCGTAAACTTCAGATCTTTGAAGGTGTCTAATTTCAGTTGCTACTCTTTCGACTGATCCAGCTATAATTCCTAAGATAGAGAAATAAAATGCATGTCTATCTCTTGGGATTACTTGGGTTGATATTGGCTCTATTTTTAAACCAAGTTTTTTTGCAACATGTCTTTCCACATTAGGATTTATGTTTGCAAAAGTTCCTACAGCTCCTGAAATAGCACAACTAGAAACTTCATCTATAGCGTCAATTAATCTTTTTCTATTTCTCTTAAACTCCTCATAAAAAGATGCCAATTTTAATCCAAAAGTAATTGGTTCTGCATGAATTCCATGACTTCTACCAATACAAGCTGTGAACTTATGTTTTTTTGCCTGTCTTTTTAATACTTTTAAAATTAGATCTATATCTTTGAGCAATATATTTCCTGATTGAACTAATTGAATATTAAAGCTTGTATCCAATACATCTGACGATGTCATTCCTTGGTGAAGATAACGGGCTTTAATTCCGGCTTTTTTTGTAACAGAAGTTAAAAATGCAATTACATCATGTTTTACTTTAGCCTCAATATCATGAATTCTTTTTACATTAATTTTAGCTTTTTTTCGTACAGTTGAAGAAACTCCTTTAGGAATTTGACCTAATTTTTCCATCCCTTGAGCTGCAGCTATTTCTACATCAAGCCAAATTTTATACTTGTTCTCCTCAGACCAAATTGTTGTAAGTTCTTTTCTTGAATATCTTGCAATCATTAATTATTTGTATGGGGGCTTAGAATAACCTTTAGCAGATTCTGTAAAGATTTCATATCCATTTTCAGTAATTCCTACTGTATGCTCAAACTGAGCTGATAGCGATTTATCCCTTGTAACAGCTGTCCAACCATCATTTAGTAGTTTTACATCATATTTTCCAGAATTAATCATTGGTTCTATTGTAAAAGTCATTCCAGGATAAACCTTAATTCCAGTATTTTTTTTTCCGTAGTGTAAAATATTTGGTGGTTCATGAAATATTGTACTTATTCCATGACCACAAAAATCTCTTACAACACTAAAACCTTTTTTTTCGACATGTGATTGAATTTCATGGCCAATATCCCCTAAACTTAATCCTGGTTTTAAAATATTAATAGCTTTCATCATTGAATCGTAAGTTGCATCAATTAAATTTTTAGATTTGATTGGAACTTCACCAACAGTATACATTCTACTTGTGTCACCATAATGGCCGTCTAATATTGCTGTTACATCAATATTTATAGCATCACCATCGTTTAAAACTCTATCAGATGGTATTCCATGACAAACAACATGGTTTAATGAAGTACATAATGACTTTTTAAAACCTCTATAAAATTGTGGCGCAGAATATGCTCCATGATCTTTTATAAATTCATATCCAAGATTATCTAATTTATCTGTTGATACACCAGGCTTAATATGATCAGTTAACATATCTAAAGTCCTAGCGGCCAAATTTCCAGCAGCACGCATTTTCTCAAATTTTTCTGTATAATTACTCATCAACAATTTTTATTTTTTTATCTATTTTTATTTGTTTAGGTTCAATTTTACATCTATAGGCAAGAAATTGAACTCCAGATTTTTTTGCCATTAAATAATTTTCATAATAGTCTTTATCTATATCTTTTGCTATTTTAAAATATTTCATATTTTCAATTTGTACTAAAAATAAAACATAAGATTTAAAGCCTTTTTTTGATGCATCTATCAATGTTTTAATATGTTTTGTTCCTCTAGATGTGGGAGCATCAGGAAACTCAGATACTTTATTGTTTCTGAATAAAGTAACATTTTTAACTTCTATAAATATCTTTTTATTATTTTTATTTACTAAAAAATCAAAACGAGTTTCTTTGTTGTAAAATACTTCTGGTTGAATATTTTTTAAATTATTAAATTCTTTAAACAAATTATTTCTAAGCCCTTCAGCAACAATCTTATTTGCTAAATGAGTGTTAACACCAACAAGACTGTTTTTTACCTTAATTATTTCTAATGTGTATTTTAACTTTCTTTTTGGATCATCATTTTTAGAAACCCAAACATCATTATTTTGGTCCAATAATCCCATCATTGAACCAGTATTAGGACAATGAGCAGTTATAATTTCTTTATTTACTTTAATATCAGTAAAAAATCTTTTATATCTTTTTACAAGTTTGCCTTTAATTAAAGACTTGGTAAATTCCATATTCAAAATATATATAAGAAATGTCTGAAAAAACAAAAGTAAATGCAGCAATATTGATCATAGGTAATGAAATTTTATCAGGAAGAACTCAAGATACTAATACAAGCACATTAGCATTATGGCTAAATTCTATAGGAGTAAAAGTTCAAGAAGTTAAAATAATTCCTGATATTGAAGAAACAATTGTAAATTCAGTTAATCTATTAAGAAAGCAGTATGATTATGTTTTTACTACTGGTGGCATAGGTCCTACACATGATGATATAACCGCTGAGTCAATTTCCAAGGCATTTAATCTTAAATACGAGATGCACAAAGAAGGATATAAACTTCTTGAAAAATATTACAAACCTGGGGAGTTTAATAAAGGTAGACAAAAAATGATTTGGATGCCAGAAAATGCAAAATTAATATTAAATCCAACAAGTGGAGCTCCAGGTTTTAATGTTGAAAATGTTTTTTGCTTACCTGGAGTACCTTCAATTTTAAAATCTATGTTAGGTGGTTTAAAAAATGATATAGTAGGGGGCGAACCTATATTAAGCCAAACAATTAATCTTCGTACTGTTGAAAGTGAGATAGCCAATTCTTTAACCAAAGTTCAAGAAAATAATAAAGATGTTGAGATAGGAAGTTATCCATTTTTCCAAGCAGGTAAATTAGGAGTTTCAATTGTAATTAGATCAGAAAATCAAAATAAAATTGACGATTGTAATTCAGAGATATTAGATTTTGTTAAAGAAAAAAATATCGAGATAGTAGATAGAAAATAATATGCTTTATTTTGCATACGGGAGCAATCTTAATCATCAACAAATGGAAAATAGGTGTGATGGAGCTAAATATTTTAAGTCTCATATATTAAAAGGCTATAAACTTTGTTTTAGTCATAAAACTCAAACTTCAGTTTATGGACATGCAAATATTGTTAAAAGTAAAACTTCAAAAGTTCCAGGAGCAATTTGGAAAATTACGAAAGCTGATGAAAAAGAATTAGACGGCTACGAAGGAGTAGACTACAATTATTATTCAAAGCATTATTTGTCAATAAATGGTAATAAAGTTTTAGTATATATACAAAACATTTATTATTTGCAAAAACCTAGTTCTGCCTATTTACATACAATTATAGAAGGTTATAAAAATTGTGGTTTAGATTTAAATTATTTAAAAAGAAAAATTTCAAACTACAGGATAAATTACATTATAAATTGGTAGAAAAATTCTTTTTTAAAGAACGACAAGGTCTAATTTCTTTTTTCCCAGTCTTTCATTTCCTGCTTTAGTAACAAGATAAGTTTCACCCAAGTTCATTGCTAATTGGTTTTCAGAGTCCATTAATATCATGTGCATAAAAAAGACATTGCCCACTTCTATTACATATGGATTATCTGTGTAAAGCATAGGCCAATCCATCCAGTTTGGTGAAAAAGTATTACCTAAAGAATACCCACAAGCATTCATTCTTGATTTATTATATCCAAGTTCGTCAAAAGTTTTTGCGTGTACGTCAAAAACTTCACCTACATTGTTTCCTGGTTTTAATTTATTTTCACAATTTTTTAATGCTTCAAGGCACGCTTCATGCATTTTATAATGTTTAGAATGAGCTTTTCCAATAGGGATGGTTCTAAACATTGCTGAATGATAATGTCTATAAGTACCCGCCCATTCAATACTTAATTGATCTGTGTTTTGTAATATTTTCTTCTCCGCTTGGTACCTGCAGAGTAAAGCATTATCTCCTGAACCAATTATAAATTCGTTTGCAGGATAGTCTCCGCCTCCTTCGAATATAATTCTATTCATTTCAGCTAATATTTTAGACTCACTAACTCCAGCTTTTGCATGTTTCCAGGCTTCATCCAAAGCTTTATCTGCAAGCTCAGCAGCTTTTCTTACATAAACAATTTCTTCTTTTGATTTTACTACTCTTAATTTATTAATTAATTCTGATTTATCTTCTATTAAACAGTAATTTTCTAAAGATTTATTCAATCTTAATGCATTTCGTCCAGTAAGCCCATAAGCTTCATACTCAATTCCTATTTTTTTTCCCTTTAGATTTAATTCGTTTAAAATAATTTTAAGATCATTTGTTGGGTTTGATCCATCTTTATCAACCCATATTCTTATATCTTCTATATTAGATGTATTTTGTGCTTGTCTTAAATCAGGCGCTCTAGTTAATAAAACAACATTTCCTTTTTGATCTAGGATTAAAGTTTGGAAAAAAACGTAACCAAATGTGTCATAACCAGTTAACCAATACATAGACTCTTGCCGAAACATAAGTAGTGCGTCTATATTTTGTTCTTTCATTGATTTTAAAACTTTTGATTTTCTATATACAAATTCTTCTTTTGTAAAATGAAGACCCATTAGTTTATATCCAAAACAGTTGCTGGATCTAGTCTTGTTCCAAACCAATTTAATCTTACATCTAAATGTGGACCTGTAGACCTACCACTTGAACCAACTGTTCCAATAACTTCTCCTTGTTTAACGATATCACCTTTTTCAACAAAGATTTCATCTAAATGCATATATAAAGTTGAGATCCCATGCCCGTGATCAAAAATTAAAGTCGCACCCGTAAAATATAAATCGTTTTCTGCTAGAGTAACAATACCATCAGCCATGGCCTTTATAGGTGTTCCAAGATCACCAGCAAAATCAATTCCATAGTGTGGCCAACGTGGTTTGCCATTTAATATTCTTTGACTCCCATAGACACCAGTAATTATTGCATTTTCCAATGGTAAAATAAATTTATCCTTAAAAAAATCTAAATCAGAATTTATCTCTCTCGCTTTAGCGATAAGTTTATTTTCATTTTTAATTCTTTCGTAGACTTCTTCAGGAGGAGTTACTTTTTTTTCTTCAAGTCCATCAATTCTTTGGATGTTATATTTTCTTTTTTGAACTTTTTTAATAATTTTGTTTGTATTACCATCCTTTTGAATTTTAATTACAACGTCATACTTTCTTTCTCTATCTAATCCAAATACAAAATATCCATCTTTAGAAACCTTTACTTTTGTTTTATCTATTGTGACAGTAGAATTTGGATCAGTTTTACCTATAATGTAATGTCCTTGGATAAATTTACCATTAAATTCAACAGCATAAGATTTAAATGAAATAAAAAAAATTAATAAAAAAAATTTAATTATTTTGCAGTCCATCCGCCATCTACTAATATAGAAGTTCCATGAATCATTGAAGCAGCGTCAGATGCTAAAAAAACAACAGTGGATGCTATTTCTGACATTTCTGCAAATCTACCAAGTGGAATGTTATTTAAAGTTTCTTTTTTAAATTTTTTGTTTTTAAGAAATTTTTTTGTCATTGGGGTAACGACGAATGTTGGTGCCACTGCATTTACCCTTATATTATATTTTGCTAGGTCTACAGCCATACCTTTTGTTAGACCCTCTAAGCCCCATTTATTCATATTATAGACACTTCTAATTGGCCCTCCAACATGACCCATTTGGGACGACATGTTAATAATTGAACCCCCAACTTTCTTACGATTTTTTAATTTCATCATTTTGATTGCACATAATTGTGCAATATTAAATGTAGCTATAGTATTAACCTTAACAAGATATTCCATATTTTCTGTTTTAACTTTTGCAAAGTGTTCAGGGATATTATTTCCAGCATTATTAACCAAAATATCAATTCTTGGCTGTTTGTTTATTATAGTTTTGATTTCATTATAATTTGTAACATCACATGTATAAGATTTACATTTTACCTTTAATTTCTTTATAATTTTTGAAACATTATCAAGGTCTTTTTTTGTTCGACTAACAATAATCAAATTACATCCTGCCTCAGCAAGAGCAATAGCACAAGCTCTACCCAAACCTTTACCAGCTCCCGTTACTAGTGCATATTTATTTTTTAAATTATATTTTTTTAAATACATTTTTATAAGAATAGTTTTAAATCAGTATAGATCAATTCAATTGCCACTGCTAGTATTGCTAATAATCCAATCCAACCTATCCAAGTATATTTTTTAATCCAACCAGATATTAAAGTTGCAGCAGTTGCCATCAAAGCTATAGATAAAACTAGACCAAAAACAAGAAGTCCATAATGATCTTTTGCAGCGCCCGCAACTCCCAATACGTTATCAAGACTCATTGTAAAATCTGCAATTAAAACTGTCCATATAGCTTTCCAAAAACTAGAATTATCTACTTTTATTTTTTCATTGTCCTTCGAAGATTTTTTAATTACATCAGTATAAAGTTTATAACAGATATATAACAGCGCTAGACCACCAATTAATCTTATTCCTGTTATTTGTAATAAATAAGCAGTAAGAAGAGTTAATATAATTCTTAAAATTACAGCTGCACCAATTCCCCAAAAAATAATTTTTTTTCTTTGATCAGGAGGGAACTGCGAAGCAACCATTCCAATTATAATTGCATTATCTCCAGCTAAAACTAGATCGATAAATACTATTTGGGAAAAAATAATTATTTGTTCACTCATGATTTACTATCTTCTATTATCATGTCTGCTGCTTTTTCGGCAATCATAATAGTTGGTGCATTAGTATTTCCTGATGTTATGTGAGGCATAACCGACGCATCTACAATTCTTAAGTTAGATAAACCATGAGCAACAAGTCTATCACTAACTACAGCTCTCTCGTCTTTTCCCATTCTACATGTGCTAACCGGATGAAATATAGTGTTAGCAAACTTCCCAGCTTCTGTAGCAAGCATTTCATTATCAGTAATATTAATTCCAGGTCTTAATTCTTCAGGCTCATATTCTTTATATGCTTTTGAATTCATTACGATGTTACGGACAATTTTTAAAGATTTTCCTGCTATCTCTCTATCTTCTTCTGTTGATAAATAATTCATTTTAATTTTTGGTGATATTCTTGTGTCTGGAGATTTTAATTCAATTGAACCTCTACTTGTCGGCCTCACGTTAGTTATAGTAGGAGTAAATGCTGGAAACTTATGTAATGATGCTTTTCCTAATACATCTGTACTTGCTGGAGATATATGAAACTGTAAATTAGGCGTTTCAAGATGAGGGTCACTTTTAATAAAACCACAAGCATAGCTTGCTCCAACTGTTAAAGGTCCTTTTCTAAATAATAAAAATTTTAATCCTGTTAGTATTTTTTTTGGAATACTGTAATAAATATCATTTAATGTTTCTAAGTTTTTTATTTTATAAACAGGTCTTAGCATTAAATGATCAGTAAGATTTGAACCTACGTCAGAATGATCTTTAATTACTTCAATATTATTATCTTTTAAAAGTTTGCCAGGACCAATTCCAGAGGCTTGTAAAATATGTGGCGAGCCTATTGTTCCAGCACTTAAAATTATTTCTTTATTTGCTTTGACAGAAAATAATTCATTATTAACCCAATAATTAACGCTTGTTGCTTTTTTATTTTCAAAATTAATATTTTTAATATGAGCATTAGTAATAATTTTTAAATTTTTTCTATTTTTTACAGGATTTAAATAACCAACAGCTGTACTACATCTAAAACCATTTTTTACGGTAAATGGAAAATAACCCATACCTTCATTATTTCCAGTATTGAAATCTTCAGTTTTTTTGTATCCAAATTCATCTGCAGCTTCTAAAAATAAATCTAAAACTTTAAAAGTTGCTCTAATTTTTTCAACTTTAATAGGTCCACCAGAACCATGAAACTCATTTTCTCCAAATTGAAAGTCCTCTGACTTTTTGAAGTAAGGCAATACATCTTTCCAAGACCACCCAACATTGCCTAATTGTCTCCAATAATTATAATCGTTTGATTGTCCTCTTATATAGAGCATTCCATTTATTGATGAACTTCCACCTAACGTTTTGCCTCTTGGATAAACCATTTCCCTATTATTACAATTTGGTTCTTTCTCGGTGTTAAAGCACCAATCAGTTTTTGGGTTATGCATGGTTTTAAAATAACCTCCAGGAATGTGTATCCAAGGATTAGTATCTTTTCCTCCTGCTTCAAGCAGTAAAATTTTATTATTTGGGTTTGCTGATAATCTGTTTGCTAGTACGCAGCCAGCAGACCCAGCTCCAATAATTATAAAATCAAAATTATCCATTAATTTAGAATGCTTATAATGCTTAAAATCAAAAATTCCAGTATTACCAGCAATAATTGAGATAAGATTTTATATATTTCTACTTGTTTTAAATTTTTATTTTTGAGACACTTCATTTTTAAAAAAAACAATAAGAGGGAAATTATAATGAAAAAAATCATTTCAATGATATTTGCTGTTTCTTTAGTTCTTGGTTTTGCAACTAGTGCTAATGCAGCAAAAACATTAAAGTGCCAAACTGTTATCAGTGCTAAAGCTGATGAAGTTGTAATGTTAAAAGACTTCACGGATACAGTAACTGCATTAACAGGTGGGTCACTAAAATTTGAAATCATGCCTGCTGGAACAGTAGTTGGAGTTAAAGAAACTCTAGATGCTGTAGACAAAGGTTTGATTGACTGCGGTTTTGCTTGGACACACTATTGGTCGGGTGATCACCCAGCTGCCATGTTATTTGGTTCGCCAGTAGCTGGTGGTGGAGTAGGTATTGATAACTTAGCTTTCTTATCATGGTTCCAATATGGAGGTGGTAAAGAACTATATGATCAACTATGGAAAGAAATGGGAAGAGACATAAAAGGATTTATGCTTCAGCCTGTTGGACCTGAGGCTTTAGGTTGGTTTCCTAAGCAAATCAAAAATATGGATGACTTCAGAACTTACAAGTTCAGAACTCCTCCAGGAATTCCAGGACAAACTTATAAAGATATCGGTATAGCATCAGTTGCTATGGGAGGTGGAGACATTCTTCCTGCGCTACAAGCTGGAACTATCGATGCAGCTGAATGGTGTTGTCCAAAGCCAGATATGGTATTTGGATTTCAAAAAGTTCTTAAGCACTACTACTTACAAGGTCTTCACCAAGTAGTTGTTAACGCTGACTTTTACATGACAGGTAAAACTTATAATAGTTTAAGTGCTCATGAGAAAAAATCATTAGAAGTAGCTGCAAACGCATCTTTAGCTAAATCATTAAGTTACAGAATCTACGAAAATGGTAAAGCTTTAAGAGAACTAACTACTAAGCACGGTGTTATATTGGAAGATACTCCTTCTGATTATTTCACAGAATATATGGCTGCTGCAAAAGCAACTTTAAATAAAAATGCAAAAGAAAATGCATTCTTTAATGAAGTTTATACTTCTATGAAGAACTTTGCAGATATCGCTGTTCCATTCTGGAGTGGTGCTCAAATGTCAAATGCTAAGCTAGGAATGGCTCATGCGGCGACATTGAAGTAGTTATAAGATAAAAAAATACATAAAAGCGGACTTAATTATAAGTCCGCTTTTTTTTTAGGGAAATTATGGCAGAAAAACCAGGTAGACTAGATATTTCAGATGAAATGATTGCCGAGAGAAGAGGCAGCTCAAGTAAAATGCCTGATGACATGCCTAAATGGATGGCTAAATCCATTACTTCAATTGATAAATTTAGCAAGATAACTGGTAATATTGTTTGTTGGATTTTAATGCCACTTATTTTAGCAATGACTTACGAAGTTATTGCAAGAAAATTATTTTTAGCTCCTACAATTTGGGCCTACGATATTAGTAGATTTCTTTATGGAGCTTTATTTATGTTGGGTGCGGGTTACGCACTATCAAAAGGAGTTCATATTAGAGCAGACTTCTTATACAGAAATTTTAAAGTAAAGAATCAAGGCTTAATAGATTTTGTTTTATATATAGTATTTTATTTTCCAGGTTTAATAGTGTTTCTTTACATGACAACAGGTTTTCTACAGGAATCAATAATGCGTGGTGAAAGAGGAATGGACACAACATGGATGCCATATATGTGGCCGATAAAATCATGTTTGTGGTTTGGTATAGTTTTCTTATTAATACAAGGAATTTCAGAATTATTTAAAAGTTATTATGCAATGACCAAAGGGAAATGGCCAGGTAATGAATGATTGCTGAACTTATTGATCCAGCCATATTAGGTTTTATTTTAATTGGTGTAATGCTTTTTTCTATATTTGTTGGTTTTCCAATTTCTTTCACTTTAATATTTTTAGGTTTTGTTTTTGGTTATTTAGGTTTCGGAAAGCTTGTTTTTTATTTGATGACCTTACAGTTCTCGATGGTCATGACAGAACAGACATTAGCCGCCGTACCGCTCTTTGTTTTTATGGGCATAATGATGGAACAAGCTGGATTAATGGAAAGACTATTTTCAGCTTTCCAGTTAATGCTAGCAAAAGTTAGAGGATCACTTTACTACGCTGTTCTTTTTGTTTCAGTAATTTTTGCTGCAGCAACAGGAATAGTAGGCGCATCAGTTACAATTTTAGGAATTATGGCAGCTAAATCAATGAACAGATCAGGATACAATGTTAGATTAGCAGCAGGAACTATCACTGCTGGAGGTACTTTAGGAATATTAATTCCCCCAAGTATTATGCTAGTTGTTATGGGCCCAATAATGGAAATCCCAGTAATAGATTTATTTGCAGCAGCTATTCTACCAGGAATATTACTAGCTACTTTATATGCTGCTTACACAACAATAAGATGTATGATGGACCCTAAATTAGGTCCACCATTACCCGAAGATATGAGAGCTGCAAGCATGAAAGATGTTTGGATTGAATTTTTGCTTGGTCTAGTTCCACCTGCTGCATTAGTTTTTTCTGCTCTTGGAAGTATACTTTTAGGATTTGCTACACCAACAGAGGCTGCTGGATGCGGTGCAATGGGTGCATTATTATTATCACTTGCTTACAAAAAACTAACCCTATCAAAGCTACAAGATGCATTAGTAAAAACTTTAGAAATCTCTGCATTGATTATGGTTTTGGTAGCTGCCTCTAATTTTTTTGGTGCAGTATTTGCTAGACTAGGAACACCAATGCTTCTTACTGAATTTTTATTATCATTAGAAATGAATAGATATTTAATTCTAGCTATAGTCATGGGTGTAATTTTTCTTTTAGGTTGGCCTCTTGAGTGGGTACCTATTGTAATGATTATAGTTCCAATAATTTTACCATTAATTGAAGCCTTAGGTTTTAATTT
>CACJRJ010000021.1 GCA_902595725.1 uncultured Pelagibacteraceae bacterium | reverse complement strand
TTCTTGGAATTGGAGGGTCAGGACCAACCAAGAGGATACCCGCTTATAAATTTTTAAACTTTATGAGAATGTCAGTGAAAGAATATGATTGTAAATTTTTTTTAGCAACAGGCACAAATGAAGAGGAACAAAGTATTTTAAATGAAATCTTAAATTCTGAATTTAAAGAAAAATGTTTGCCTTTGGATAAAATAAAAATTAATGAAACTCTTCCAATTATAAAAAATTGTAATATTGCAATCTGTAATGACTCAAGTTTCAGTCATTTTTCTGCAGCATTAGATGTGCCTACAATTGTTCTACTTTCAGACACTCCATTAATGTATGGAAATTATAGTCCAAATATGTATCCTATAATTCCTGATGGAGAAGAAACAGTTACGCATAATACATTGGGTAAAGAAAGAATAAATCCTGAAAAAATATTTAAAATATTTAAAGAGATTTTAAATTAAACCAGGTCTTTTAATACAACTTCTTTAGCCTCATTAACAATTGATGACAATCGAGAAGTTTCAGGAGAAATATCAGGATGAATTTTTTTTTGAATTTTTAAATATGCTTTTTGGACATCTTCTTTTGTAGTTTTATTATTTCTATCTAAATTCAATATTTTATAAGCCTCTTCAACAGATAAAGTTGACATGTTTGAATTATTTTTATTGAAAGAAAATCTTCCTGATTTTTTTAGTGTTTGAATTAGCCTAAATAAACCTACTAGTTGCCACAAGGTTAAACCTTTAAGCTTAATAATTCCAAGACTTAAAAGTATCATAGGAATAGAAAACAAAAACCTTCCTCCAAAAGCAAATAATAAAGCTAACAATATAGAAATTATAAAGATAATAAAACGCACAGTTTTTGAAATTTTTTTTGCTGAGGTACTTGCAATTAGCCTTAGCAAAATATAACTAACAACTAAAATAACAAGTGAATAAATTAAAATGTTCATGTATTAAATTTTTATGAAAATACCACAATTAGAAAAAAAACCCGAGTTAAAATCTTGTCACAATGTTAATTGGGAAGATAATTATAGTTGGGTACATCAATCAAATATTCTTGAAGTTTTAAGAGATAGCTCAAAATTACTTCCAAAAGTTAGAAATTATTTAGAAGAAGAAAATGCATATACAGAGTATCATCTCAAAGATACCAAAGATATTCAGAAAGAGTTATTTAATGAAATAAAAGGAAGAATAAAATTAGATGATGAATCTTTGCCTTATAAAGATGTACAATATGAATATTGGGTAAAAACAACAAAAGAAGGAAATTACCCAATTAAATTAAGAAAAAAGATTGGAACAAAAATAGAAGAAGTAATCTGGAATGGAGATAAAGAAAAAGAAAAGCTGAATACAGAATATTTTGGTGTTGGAGATCTAGAGGTTAGCTATAACGATAAATATTTAGGCTATTCGTTAGATTTAAAAGGATCAGAATATTATACAATATATATTAGGGATATCTCTTCAAACAAATTAGTTACTGAAAAAATAGAAGAAACCGCTGGAGGAATAACTTTTAGTTTAGATGATAAATATATTTTTTATTCAAAATTAGATAAATTTCATAGAGCAAGAACAATTTATAGACACAAATTAGGAACTTCGATCAAAGATGATGAATTAATTTTTGAAGAAAAAAGTGAAGCATTTACTGTAGGTATTGGTTTAAGTAGTGATGAAAAATATTTTTTTATTTCTACATCCGATCATAATACATCTGAACAATATTATTTTGAAGTTAACGAAAAAAATCCAAAACCAAAATTAATAAAAGAAAGAAAAAAGGGAATTATTTATTCTGTAAATTCATGGGATGGCTATTTTTATAATCATACAAATGAAAATGCTGAAGATTTTAAGATTGATAGATGCAAAGATTTATTAAATCAAAACTGGGAAAATTATATTTCTGCAAAAGATGAGGTATTAATTGGTGGTTTATTTTTCTTAGACAACTGGATTATTAGATCAGAAACATCAAATGCTCTGAGCAAATTGTTTGTTAAAAATAAAAATATAGATATAGAAGAAGAGCTAATTTTCTCTGATGAACAAGTTATAGTTCCAAACGTTTCATCAATTCAAAAAGATAAAAACACTGATCTAGTTTATTTATCTTATTCGTCTCCTAAAACACCTGGTAGGACATACTTATATAATTTGAAAACTAAAGATAGAAAGTTAGTAAAAGAACAAGAAATCCCTTCAGGTCATAATCCTGATGATTATATTGTGGAAAGACTTGAATGCCCTTCTCATGATGGAAGAATGGTTCCAATAACTATTACAAGACATAAAAAAACTAAAATAGATGGATCTGCAAATCTTTTATTATATGGCTATGGATCTTACGGTAATTCTATGTCTCCAGGATTTTCGTCAACAAGATTAAGTTTAATTAATAGAGATATTATTTGGGTAACAGCTCATATAAGAGGAGGAATGGAAAGAGGAATGAAATGGTGGAAAGAAGGAAAACTTTTAAATAAAAAAAATACCTTCGAAGATTATATTGCTGTTGGCAAATATTTAATAAAAGAAAAATATACTTCTAATGGAAAAATAATTGGAATGGGAGGTTCCGCAGGCGGTTTATTGATGGGAGTAGTAGTTAACCAAGCTCCTGAGCTATTTTTAGGTATTATAATGGCTGTACCATTTGTTGATTCACTTACTACTAATCTAGACCATACTTTGCCATTAACTGTTGGAGAATTTGATGAGTTTGGCAATGCAAAAGAAAATAAAGATCATTTTGATTATATTTATTCTTATGCTCCTTATAACAATATAAAAAAAATGGATTATCCTCACATCTTAATAACTACAAGCCTGAGTGACAATAGAGTATTATTCGATGAACCAGCAAAATTTACTGCAAAATTGAGAGACTATAAAACTGATAATAATTTATTATTATTAAAAACTGAAATGAATGCTGGTCACGGTGGAAAATCAGGAAGAGATGGAGCTATAGAAGAATTAGCTGTTGATTATGCTTTTGCACTTAAAATATCTTCAAAAATTTAAATTTCTCACCTTGAAAATTTAGAATTCATTACTACATAATTTTTTGAAAGTTGCCTAATGGGACTTTCAATAAATAAACTTGCTTAAAAAAAGGAGGATATATTATGACAAGTAAGGATTTATCTATATTCAACTCTCTTAGACCTTTTTCGATTGGTTTTGACGATATGTTTGACCAATTTGAAAGTATGTTGGGAAATGGAGGTTTGAGCATGCAATCAAACTATCCACCATACAACATAAGAAAAGCTGGTAAAGACAAGTATGCAATAGAAGTTGCGCTTGCTGGTTTTAATAAAAAAGATGTTGAGGTTGAGTTTGAAGATAATTTATTAACTGTAAAAACAAAACAAGTTGATAAATCTGAAGACAAAAATGAAGATGGGGAAATTATTCATAAGGGTATTTCTCAAAGACAATTTGCTAGATCATTTACAATTGCAGATGATGTAAAGGTAGGTGGTGCTGAGCTTAAAGATGGTCTTTTGACGATAGCTTGTGAAAGGATTGTACCAGAGTACAAAAAGAAAAAACTTATTGAAATTAAATAAGTACTAAACCTTGCTTGTGGGGTTTCTCCCCACAAGTTCTAAATTAATTAAACTTAAATGCATCCACTTGAAGTAAATCCTACAACTGTTCCACTAGCATTTATTTCAAATTTTCTTTCACAAGGTATTCCATATTTTTTTGTTTTGTAAACTAGAGTTTCGTTTCCTAGCTCATTTACAAAATCTTCGGTAGGAGCGCCTAGCTCTAATCTTAGTTCATTAACTTGTTTACCAACAAATTGACCAAATCTTTCATTTTCTTTTTCTGCAACTTCGTCAGATTTTTTTTTTATTGTCTGGCAACCAGATGAAAGCAATAAAATTGATAATAAAATTATTACGAATCTAAATTTCATAAAAAAAGGATATCAATGAATTGTGTCAAAAGATTAACTTTGAAGTTGTAAAAATTAACAAATTAGTAACAAAATCAAGCTTTTTAGATGACTTACAGTAAGATTTTTCAAATCGAATCTAATATTGTACGGGAAAATGGAGGTCTAATGTTAGATAACTACTTTAACTATAAAAAACATAAGACAGATTTTAAAACAGAAGTCACTGCAGGGGTGTCGACGTTCTTGACAATGGCTTACATAATGTTTTTAAATCCTGTCATACTTGCCGACGGTGGGTTTGATTTTGGTGGTGTTTTCACAGCGACAGCTTTAGCGGCAGCTTTAGCATGTTTCATCTGTGCATTTTACGCTAAAACTTGGCCCATTGGACTTGCACCAGGAATGGGGATAAATGCATTTATCGCCTATGGTGTTTGTTTGGGAATGGGAAATACGCCAGCAGAAGCACTTGGTGCTGTATTAGTTGCAGGTGTAGTCTTCTTAATAATTTCATTAACGCCACTAAGAGCTTGGCTAATAAACTCTATTCCAAAAAGTTTAAAACTTGGAATTGGAGCTGGTATTGGTCTTTTTCTTGCAATCATCGGTTTTCAACTTATGGGGTTAACTGCTAATGACGATGTTGTACTTGTACGACTAGGTGATGTTTCCAACCCTATGTTATTATTAGGTGCGGGTGCATTTGTTTCAATGATTGTAATGGAAAAAATGAATATTAAAGGAAATATAATAATTGGTATCCTTGTCTTTAGTGCAATAGCTTGGGTAACTGGATTAGGAAAATTCAATGGAGTTGTTTCTTCTCCACCACCAATGGTGCATCTAATGACTTTTGATTTAGGTGCTGCGCTAAGCGCATCGATGGTAACAGTAATTTTTACATTATTTTTTATCGACTTTTTTGATACTGCTGGAACATTAACTAGTGTTGCAAACGTTTCTGGAAAAGTTGGTTCTGATGGAAAAATTAAAGACATCGAAAAAGCAATGCTATCAGACAGTGTATCAACTGTTGCAGGAGCTGTAATGGGTACTTCTACAGTTACTTCATATGTTGAGAGTGCTGCTGGAGTAAAAGTTGGAGGAAGAACAGGAATGACTTCGCTTGTTATTGGAATTGGTTTCTTGTTATGTTTATTCTTCAGTCCGCTTGCAACATCTCTTCCAAAAGAAGTTGATGCTGCTGCTTTAATCTATATTGCAACTCTGTTTGTGAGAAATATAACAGATATTAGTTGGGACGATGCTGCAGAAGCAGGCCCTGCTGTTCTCGCAATGATAGCAATGCCATTTACTTATTCTATTTCAAATGGAATAGCTTTAGCATTTGTTTCGTACGCTGCAATTAAGATTTGTACTGGAAAATTTAATGAGACTAGTCCAGCAATATGGGTTATTGCTGCATTAAGTGTAGTTAGTTTCTTGGTAGGTTAAAAAGTTAAATAATTTTGAAATGGGGCGGCTTTAGGGTCGCCCTTTTTATTTTTGGTGTTTCTTTTTTATTTCTTCAATCCTTATTTCTTCGTAAATCTCAAATGGTTGAACTATCCAAGGATTGTCTTTTAATTTTACTGCACAAAAATCAGGCTCAAATGATGATTTTTGTTTTTTCCAAAGTGTAGCTGTTTTGATATCTTCAATTTTTCCTTTTATCGGTCCATAAGCTTTTAGCCAATCAATGCTTTTATTAAAAGTAATTCCTGTATCAGACAAATCATCACAAAGTAAAATTCTACCTCCCATACTTGGTGCTATCGAGCTCATTTCTCTAGAAAATACAATATCACCTTGTTCGTCCTCTACTCCTTTGCCACTATAAGATTCAACTGCTAAGTAAGCACATTTAAGTTTAAATACTCGACTTAAGACATCTATCATTGGTGCTGCTCCACGCATAATACCAATTAATATTGTTGGCTTGTATCCACTTTCCTCTATTTGAATTGCAAGCTTTTCGACAGTTTCGTTATATTGATCCCAGCTTACAATTAATTTTTCTGACATAATTTATATAATTTTAACTTTTAAAAATTAAAATTAAAACTGCAAGTAAAATTAAGGATGCAATAGATGTTATTAAAATATACAACCTGTGAATGTTTCTTCCTCTTAAATTAAAATAATGTCTAGCTAAGACCGATATAACTGCTATTGCACATAAAATTAACCAATTATATTTGTGATAAACTAAGAAGCTATAGTGGCCCGACAGCATTATAAATAAAACTAAAAAAGTTGAATAATTATTATGGATAGACCTTTGTTTGGCAGATAAGGACAAACTCAGATCAAATTTTTTATTTCTTTTACTGCTATTAATTATATTCATTTGGTTTGGAATAATTACTGTAAATACATTTCCAAACATGTTTGTACCTATCACCAAACCAACACTTAAAAATGCAAATTTTGCACCATACATTTGAGTAAACCCATATGATAACAACATAAGTAAAATGAAAATTGTTAAAATAAATAAAACGTCGTTTTTAATAAGATTTGACTTACACAAAAAATCATAAATCAGCCAAGATACAACTAAAGAAAGAATAGAAAGTATTATTGCAGTTGAAGGAAGCATATTTAAAACTTTTTTATCAACCATTAATATTTCAGGCCTATAGTAATAAATAACCGCTAGTAATAAAATTCCAGTAATAAATGTAAGATAACTTTGCCATTTAAAAATAACTAAACTTCTCAAATAATTAATTGGGGGAGAACTTTTTAATCTTGTTAACTTATAATAATAACCAGAGTGCATTAAATATCCTTCGGCATCAACATCTCTGCTAGAAATATTTTTATTTAGCTTGTTATCTAAATAATTAAATAAAAAACTATTTCCTACCCATAATATTGCAAAAAGTACATGACCCCATCTTAAAGTTAGCTCAAGCCATTTCATTGAGTAGGATAAAATTTCCATTAGTATTTAATTTTGTCTTCTTTATCTTCCCAAATTTTAAATGCCTCTAAAGCTTCATCTCTATGCATTTGGAGCATTTTAATTTTTCTATTTTCTAAATCTTTATTAATCTCAGAATAAATAAATGAATCATCAAAATCTATGGCCTTAGCGTCTATTCTGGTGTTTGCATAAAAAACATTTTGAATTCTCGACCAATATATTGCAGATAAACACATTGGACATGGTTCACAGCTTGAATATAAATCACAACCTGAAAGATCAAAAGTATTCAATTTTTGGCATGCATCTCTAATTGCAACAATTTCCCCATGCGCGGTTGGATCATTATTCATTGTTACTTTATTAGAACCCTCTGCAATAATCTTGTTTTTTTTTACAATAACAGAGCCGAATGGTCCACCCTTGGATTTTGCACTTTCAATTGAAAGTTCAATTGCTCTCATCATAAAAATATTTTTTTGGCTCATGATTAATTTTTTTTAAGTTCTTTAATGCTTAATAATATATTTTCAGCTGTAGCCGGAGCGTCTAATTTTGGTGTTTTTTTATAATTTGATACAGATGATATTGCATCTTTAATTGCAAAAAATACACTCATAGCAAGCATCAAAGGTGGTTCACCAGTTGTTTTGGATTTATTAACAACATCTTCAACATTTTTTCCTTTTTTATAAATTTCTACATTAAATTTTTTTGGAATATCACTTACTGCTGGAATTTTATAAGTCGAAGGAGAAAAAGTGGTTATCTTTCCATTGTCATTCCATTTTACTTCCTCCATAGTTAACCATCCTTGGCCTTGCACAAATCCTCCTTCAATCTGACCAAACTCAATTGCCGGATTTATTGCATTTCCTGCATCATGTAATATATCAACTCTTTCTATAATATTTTCGCCTGTTAAAGTGTCGATTGTAACCTCTGATACTGCTGCTCCATAACAAAAATAATAAAATGGTCTTCCAGTAAATTTTTTTTTATCAAACTTAATTTTTGGAGTTGAATAAAAACCTGAAGATGAAAGTGAAACCCGATTTAAGTATGCCTCCATTACAATTTTTTTAAATTCAAAAGATCTATTTCCAAATATAATAGATTCGTTTTTATATATTGGCTTTTCTTTGCTAAAAATTTTATATTTATCCTTAATAAATCTTTCTAAATTTTTTTTTATCTTAGATGTAGCATTAAGTGCTGCAGCTGCATTTAAGTCAGTAGTTGAGGAAGCGGCACTTGCAGATGTATTTGGTACCTTCGTAGTATTTGTCGATGAAATTTTAACCTTTTCATATGGTAATCCCAATGAATTCGCTACAACTTGTGCAATTTTTGTATGGGTACCCTGACCCATTTCTATACCTCCATGATTTAAATAAACACTTCCATCAGTATAAAGATGAACCAAAGCGCCTGCTTGGTTTAAATGTATTGTTGTAAAAGATATTCCAAATTTTACAGGTGTAATTGCTATTCCTTTTTTTTTTATTTTGTTTTTAATATTAAATTTTTTAATCTCATTTTTTCTTTTTAAATATTTTGAATCTCGTGCTAACTTTTCAAATAGTTCATTAATTATATTATCTTGAATTTTCATACCATAGTGGGTAATATTTTTTTTATTTTTTTGATAAAAATTATTTTTTCTTACTTCCAAAGGATCCTTATTTAAAAATTTAGATATGTTGTCTATGATATTTTCAATAGCCATCATTCCTTGATTACCACCAAAACCTCTAAAAGCTGTAGATGTCGATGTATTTGTTTTACAAAGATAATTTTCTACTTTCAAATCTGATAAAAAATATGCATTATCTATGTGAAGTAGAGCCCTCTCATTTATTGCATATGATAAATCTGGTGACATCCCGCATTTAGAAGCTAATTTTACTTTAAGTCCTTGAATTATTCCTTTGTCATTAAATCCAACTTCATAATCTGAAAAAAATTCATGTCTCTTTCCAGTTAAAATAATATCATCATCTCTATCTAATCTCAGTTTAACTGGTTTTTTTGTCTTATGGGCTAGAAGTGAACATATAGCTGCAGTCATAAAATTTGTTTCTTTTCCACCAAAACCTCCACCTATTCTTCTAACAAGAACTGAAATAGAATTACTTTTTTGATTAAGCATTTTTCCAATAAGCAGTTGGGTTTCTGATGGATGTTGAGTAGAACTATAAACCGTCATTTCATTATCTTCTTTAGGTATTACAAAAGCAACCTGACCTTCTAGATAAAAATGTTCTTGGCTACCCGTGGTAAAATTTCCTTTTAATGTATGTTTTGATTTCAAAATTTTTTTTTGAGCATTTCCTTTATTAATATTTCTTACATCAAAAAGTAAATTTTTTTTATTTAATGAATCTTTAAGAGTTACAATTGGTTTATATTCTATATAATTTATTTTAGCTTTTAAGACTGCTTTTCTTGCTAACTCAATACTAGTTGCTGCAACCGCAAAAATTGGTTGTCCAAAAAACTCAACTTTATCTTTTACAAAAATTGGATCACCATCAAAAACTGGTCCAACATCGTTACGGCCTGGTATATCTAAATAATTAACTACTGAAACTACACCTTCGCTATTAATTACTTCATTTAAATCAATTTTTTTTATTTTTGCATGAGCTTTCTTACTCCAGCCTATTGCTCCAAAGAGAGTACCATATGGTTCCTTTATATCATCAGTATACTCAGCAGCTCCACTTACATGTTTATATGCACTATCATGGGGTCTTATTTCACTTATATAATTGTTAATATTTTTCATTGGTAAACTCTAAATAATTTTTTTGTTTTAGTTTCTATAAAAAATTTTACTAATAAATTTTCAGCGACTTCTAATCTATATTTTTTTGAGGCTCTCATATCAGAAATAGGGTTAAAATCTTTTTTTAATAAACTTTTTGCTTTTTCAAATATGTCTTCAGAAAATTTTGAATTTTTCAAAAAATTCTCACAATTCTTTGCTCTTTTTGGAATTTCTGCCATACCTCCATAAGCAATAGCTGCATCTTGAATTCTTTGATCTTTAATTTTAAAGTTGAAAGAAGCACAAACAGATGAAATATCATCATCAAATCTTTTCGATATTTTATAGGCCTTAAAATTATGGTTTTTGTAAATAGGAATAATAATTGATTTTATAAATTCCCCTTTTTTTAATTTTGTTTTTCTATATTTAATGAAAAAGTTATTAAGTAAAATTTGCTTATTACCATTTTTAGTTTGAATTATTATTTTTGCATTCAAAGATAAAAGTAGAGGTAAGGTATCTCCAATTGGGGAAGCAGTGGCTATATTTCCACCTATTGTTCCAACATTTCTTATTTGAACAGAGCCATATCTTCTTAATATATGATTAAAGTCTGGATAATATTTTAAAATAAATTTTTCAACTTGTATTAGAGGAGTTGTGGAACCAAAAATAATTTCATTATTTTTTATTTTAATAAAATTAAGCTCTTTTATATTGTTTAAATTAATAATTTTTTTTATTTCTTGTCTTTCCTTTGTAACTTTCAATGATAAATCAGTACCTCCGCTTAAAAAATCTGAATCTGGGTTTTTTTGAATTACTGCTCTTAATTCGTCTATTGTTTTAGGTGCAAAATATTTTTTATTTTTATTCTCAATAACTATACTTTTAGAGTGAATTTTTTTTAAAAGATTTATAGTTTTTTTACTATTTTTATAAAATTCATCAGAGTATGTTTTTTTTATATTTTTTGCTGCGTCTATAATTGGTCTATATCCAGTGCATCTACATAAATTTCCAGATATTGCATCTTTAATATCATCCTTATTATTATTTTTTTTATTTTTCGACATTGCAAAAATGGACATAACAAAACCAGGCGTACAAAACCCACATTGAGATGCATGATATTTTGCCATTGCTTCCTGAACAGGATGATAAGAGCCATTTTTTGAAACTAAATTCTCAACAACTATGAGTTGTTTTCCGTGTAAAGTAGGCGTGAAAGATATGCAAGAATTAATTGCCTTGTATTTAATTTTTTTATTTTCTAATTCTCCTAACACTATTGTGCAAGCACCACATCCACCCTCAGCACATCCCTCTTTGGTACCAGTTTTTTTTAACTCATCTCTTATAAAGTTAAGTATAGTTTGGTTTGGGTCAGGATTTTCTAATTCAATTAATTTATTTTCATAAACAAATTGAACTTTATTATTAATCACCTAAGAACCTCTATATGTAGAATAGCTCCATGGAGAAACGAGTAAAGGAACATGATAATGTTCTTTTGAATTTGAAATACCAAATCTAATAACTACATCATCTAAAAAAGGTAGTTCACCTAATTTTACTATATTTTTAAAATAGTCTCCAATAAAAAAAACTAACTCATATTTACCATTCAAAAAATCTTCACCCTCAAGCAATGGTTTATCGGCTCTTCCATCTTCATTTAATGTTAACGTTTTTTTCATTTCTCTTTTATTGTTATTGAAATAATATAATTCTACTTTTATTCCAGCTCCTGGTTTACCTGAAAAAATGTCTAGAACATGAGTTGTTAATTTTGTCATATGATAAAATATTTATATACAATATTGAGTAATTAATAAATAACAACTAATATAAATTTTCAAAATGATCGATATTAAAAAAATTAATAATCTTGATAAATCTGAATTTTTATCAATATTTGGAAATGTATTTGAAAAATCAAAATGGATAAGCGAAAAAGTATTTGATCAAAAACCATTCAAAGATTTAGAGTCTTTTTTTTCAGAAATAATTAGTATCTATGAAAATAGTGATAATAAAACTATACTAGAAATTCTTAATTTACATCCAGAGCTTGCTGTCGAAAAAAAATTAACCACAAATTCAGAAGCTGAACAAAGTAAAGCTAACTTGAAAGAATGTACGCCACAGGAGTTTGATGAATTTAAAAAATTAAATATTGAATATAAAAAAAAATTTAATTTTCCATTCATTATTGCTGTTAAAGGAAAAAATAAAAATGAAATTTTAAATTATTTTAGAGAGAGAATTAATAACTCATTAGATGAAGAGTTCCTTGAGGCAAAAAAACAAGTAAAAAAAATTGCAACTTTTAGGCTGGATGAAATTATAAAATAAAGTTATTAATTTGATTTTTCTGAAACATATGTTGCAACTGCTTCAATCTCTTTAGATGAGAGTATACCTTCATATGCTGGCATTACTCCAATACCATTTGTTACGGCAATAACTACTCTTCCAACATCAGGTTTAATTAAATTTAAATTTGGTCCAATATCACTATTTGATCCAGCATCATTCAAAGCATGACAAGTAGCACAGTTTCCTTTTTCTAAAAAAATATTTTTCCCTAAATCCAATATTTCATCAGCAAATAAAGTTTGGGAGAATAGTATAAATATTGCTATAAAAAAATAATTATAATATTTCATAATTTACTTAAATTTAGTAATAATTAACTTAATTATTAATCTACTAAAGATATTTTTTTGTAGCAAGTGTCAACAGTGTAAATTAAATAGAACTATGAAAATTTTTGATTGTTTTATGTATTTTGATGAAGAGATCGTTCTTGATTTAAGATTAAATACTCTAAATAAATATGTTGATTATTTTGTTATTGTAGAAAGCAGTTTTACACACAGAGGAGATAAAAGAAATTTAAAATTTGACCATAAAAAATTTGACAAATTTAAAAACAAAATAATTTATTTAACTTTCGATAAAGAGCCACACGGAATAGAGGTAGTTAATGAAAATGATAATGAATCTGAAAAATCTAGAAAATATATTCTCAATGCTGCTAAAAGAGAAAATGGGCAAAGAGATCACATTAAAAATGGTTTACAAAAAGCAAGTCCTGAAGATTTAATACTAATTTCTGACGTTGACGAAATTCCGAATCTTGAAGAATTAAAATTAGAAAATTTAAAAGAAAAAATTTTAATGTTTCAACAAGATATGTTTTATTACAAATTTGATTTAAAATTGCCTGATATAGTTTGGTCAGGAACAAAAGGTTGTAGAAAAAAAGATCTTATAAGTCCTCAATGGTTAAGAAATGTTAAAGATAAAAAATATTCTTTGTTTAGATTAGATATGTTTTTTTCAAAAATTAAATATAATAGTATTAAATTTATTAAAAATGGAGGCTGGCATTTTTCAAATATTAAATCTCCTAAAGAAATAGAACATAAATTAAAATCATATTTACATCATAGAGAGTTTGATGAAGAACCGTTAAGCTTAGATCAAATAGACAATATAATTAAGAATAAACAGGCAATTTATGACTTAAAAGTTGATAAGACTGTGAATAAAGTTGGTAGTGGAAGCAAATTAGTAAATTATAATTTTGATAAGCTGCCATTTTATTTAAAGGAAAATAAAGAAAGTTATAAAAAATGGCTAGATTAAAATTAAATATTTAATATTGAATTGGTTCATTATCAATTGAACGCCATAAATACCAAGTAGCAACTGAACAATAGGGTGAAAATTTTTTGTTTAAAAAAAAAACAAATTTTTTTGGGGGTAAATATCTTTTTTTATAATTATTTGATATGGCTCTAAGTAATCCTATATCTTGGATAGGCCATATGTTCTCTCTATTAAAAGTGAAAAGTAATATCATTTCTGCTGACCATCTTCCAATTTGTCTTAGAGAAGAAAGATAAACTATAGCATCTTCATCATTCATTTTTTTAATTAAACTAGGATTGAATGATTTATTAGAAAATTTTATAGAAAGTTCTTTTATACCTTTGGCTTTCTGTCTACTTAAACCACATCTTTTAAGTTTTTGAATATTAATTTTCTTCACAATTTTTGGATTGATTTTTCCATTACAAACTTTTTCGAATTTTTTAAATACTGAGTTTGCAGCAGCCACACTTATTTGCTGGCCAATTATACTTTTGCATAAAGAGAAAAAAATATCTTTTCTTGTTGTTAAAGTCTTATCTCTATACTTATAAATTAAAGCTTTCATTATTTTATCTTTTTTAGACAAATACTTTTTTGCTTTATTCCAATATTTTGGTGGCTTAGTCATGTCTTGGAATTGTAACTTGTTTTTTCAAAGTAATTTCTCTTCTAAAAATAATTATAGATGAGGTGATAACTAGAAAAGCTCCAGTCAAAGTTTTTATTGATGGCACTTCATTCCAAATTAAATATCCAAAAATTATTGCAAAAACTAAAGCTAAATATTTAAGAGGAGTTACTAAAGAAACTTCTGAAAACTTGTAAGATTGACTCAGCCATAAATTTGCAGCACCACCAAATATCCCAATTGAAATTAATAACATTAAATCTTTTATATCAGGCATAATCCAACCATAAGGAATTGTAAAAAAACTTGCTAAAGTTATAGTGGCAGAAAAATACAAAGAAATTAACCAAACAGGTTCCGAAGTAGATAGTTGTCTTATTGTAATAGCAACATAAGACATTCCTAAACAAAAAATTACTGGATAAATAAAATAAATATTTAATGAAGTAAAACCTGGTTCCGTAATAATAATTATTCCAATAAAACCAACTATTACTGCTAGCCACCTAAACAATCCAACTTTTTCACTAAGTAAAAAAATTGACAAAATAGTCGTAAAAATTGGAGCAGCAAATGAAATGCTAACTACTGTTGCTAAAGGTAAGTTTCTTAGTGCAGTAAATATAGCTAAAAGTGCAATTAAACCAAAAAAGCATCTTAAAAAATGTAAACCTGGTCTTTTAGTATAATAAAAATTTTTAATTCTATCCCTGGGCATAATTAAAAAGTAAAGCAAAACTCCAAAAAATCCCCTAAAAAAAATTACTTGTCCTAAGGGATATGAATCCGACCATTTTACAATTAAATCCATTATGGAAAACGCACAAACAGACATAAACATGTACAAAAAGCCTAATTGATTTTTGGAAAGCATAAGATTAACTTTAGTTTAATTAAAACAATAATCAATGGAAATAGCAGTATTAGCATTAGGATGTTTTTGGGGCCCAGAAATTAAATTTGGGGAACTTGAAGGAATTACAAAAACAGAAGTTGGTTACTGTGGAGGAAATAATGATGTGACAACTTATGAAGAAGTCTGTTCTGGAAGTACTAATCATGCGGAAGTTGTAAAGTTAGAGTTTGATCCTAAAAAGATTTCGTATGAAAAAATTCTAAAATATTTTTTTGAGATTCATAATCCTACAACTTTAAATGCTCAAGGTCCTGACATTGGCACTCAATACAGAAGTGAAATATTCTATTTAAATAAATATCAAATGAAAATTGCTAAAAAAATTATTGAAGAAAGTAATAAAAAATTTTCTGGCAAAGTCGTTACAAAATTATCAAAATTAAAAAATTACTGTAGAGCAGAAGATTATCACCAAAAATATTTAAAAAAATAGTTTAATTATGACTCTAGTTAGTACAGATTGGGTTGAAAAAAATATTAATAACATAAAAATAATTGACTGCTCTTGGCATATGCCAAATATGAAAAGAGATGGATACAAAGAATATTTAGAAGAACATATAGAAAATGCAATATTTTTCGATTTAGACAAAAATTCGGATCAAATGACTGATTTACCACATATGCTGTCAACTGCTAGTGATTGGGAAAAAATTGTTTCAAAAATGGGAATACTAAAAGATGATAAAATAGTAATTTATGATAATTCCGACGTATTAAGTTCATGCAGATGTTGGTATAATTTTATATACTTTGGTCACAATGATAAATTAGTTCACGTTTTAAATGGTGGGTTAAAAAAATGGAAATCTGAAAATAAACCAACAACAAATATAATTTCAAAAGTTACTCAAACTAAATATAATTCATCTGAGAGAAAAAATTTAGTTAAAAATATAAAACAAATTAATGAAAATATTATTAGTAAAAAATTTAAAGTTGTTGATGCAAGAAGTAAAGAGAGATTTGAAGGAAAAGTAAAAGAGCCAAGAAAAGGTTTAAGAAGTGGATCGATTCCAGAATCTATGTGTATACCTTTTAGAAATTTAATTAATCATGACAATACATTTAAAAACAAAAATGAAATTTTAAATATATTTAAAAATACTTTGGGGGAAAAAATAACATCAAATATTGTATTTTCCTGTGGTTCTGGAGTAACTGCTTCTGTTTTGGCACTTGCATATTCTTTAATAAATAATAAATATATGCCAACCATTTACGATGGTTCTTGGGCAGAATACGGGAAAATTAAAATATGAAAAGATCAACAAAAGTAATTTCTATAATAATTGTCTTCTTTTTAATTATAGCTTCAGTGATTATTGCGAGAACTATGATTGGAAATCATTTTCAAAAAAAATTCAGTAAAAGACCTCCTCCAGGAATTATAGTTACTGAAGTAATCGAAAAAGAGTTTTCAGAAAAAATTGTAACATTTGGAACTGCCATATCAAATAAAACAAAATCTTTCAGAATAAAAAAGGACGATTTAATTGAAGATTTAAAATTAAACAACTATGTCAAAAAAGGTGATGTAATAATTAAGTTAAAAAGTGGAAATATTATAGCCCCCTTTAATGGTGTAGTAGGATATACTGGTTTAACTGAAGATATATTTGTTTCTGATAGCACATTTATTATAACTTTAGATGATAATTCAATTATCTATTCAGATATTAAAATTCCTGAAAATTATTCTTCTGTTATTGAAAAAGGGCTACCTGTAGAAGTGAAAGTTTCAAGTTATAAAAATAAAATTTTTAGTGGTGAAGTTGATTTCATCTCTAGCAGAATTAATGCTGAAACTAGAAGTTTGTTAACAAGAATTAAAATTGACAATACGAATTTAGAATTAATGTCAGGTTCTCTTCTTGAGGTTGATGTAAAATTAAATTTAAGAAATTCTCTTAGCGTACCAGATACAAGTGTAATGATGGAAGGTGAAAAAGCTTTTATCTATAAAGTATCAAAAGACAATATAGCAAATAAAATTAATATAAAAATTGGTATAAGGCAAGAAGGTAGTATTGAAATTTTATCTGGATTAAATATTGGAGATGTGATTGTTGCTGAAGGATTAAAAAAAGTTTTCCCAAGAAGTAAAATTAAACCTATTAAAAATTAAATGTTCATAACCGAATTAAGTATTAAAAGGCCAGTTGTTTCATGGGTTATGTCTTTAATTTTAATTGTATTTGGAATTTTTGTTTTTTGGAAGTTGCCAGTAAGAGAACTTCCATCTGGTCTTCAGCCCCCGGTAGTACAGGTACAAGTTGATTACGCATCTGCTTCTGCTCCTATAATTGATCAAGAAGTAACACAAATTTTAGAAGATGTGATTGGTGGTGCAGAAGGAATTAAAAATATTGATTCTAAATCTTCAAATGGAAGAAGTACAATAAAAGTTGAGTTCGATACAAGTATAGACTTAGATAATGCAGCTAATGACATAAGAGAAAGAGTTGCAAGAGTTGTTGATAACCTGCCTTCGGAGTCAGACCCTCCACAAATACTTAAACAAGCAGCAGGATTTACTACAACAATGTGGTTATCACTTTCATCTTCTACTTGGAGTGATTTAGAACTAGGTGATTATGCTGAAAGATATCTAGTAGATACTTTTTCAAGTGTAAAAAATGTTGGTAGAATTTTAGTTGGTGGACTAAGAGAATTAAGTATTAGAGTGTGGGTAGATCCTATTAAATTAGCAGCAAATGATTTAACTGTTCAGGAAGTTGAAAGAGCTCTGAGAGGTGAAAATATTAGATTGCCCGCAGGTACTCTTGAGGCAAATAATATCGATTTAACCTTAAACCTAGACAAATCCTATAATAGCATAGAATCAATCAAACAACTTCCAATTAAAAAAACTAATAAAAAAGTTGTGGTATTATCTGATGTTGCAAATATAGAGTTTGGTCCAGTTTCAGAAAAAACTTTATTTAAAGCACAAAGAAAAGACCGATTAAATTTAAAGACAGTTGGAATTGGAATATATGCAAAAAGTGGGGCATCAACTGTAGAACTTTCTAGAGAAATTAAAAAAAAAATTACTGAAGTAAATAAATCCTTGCCTGATGGACTAGAACTAGAAGTGGCATTTAATAGAGCTACTTATGTTGGAGCAGCAATTAATGAGGTTTACAAAACTCTTATAATTGCTTTTGTTTTAGTTG
>CACJRJ010000020.1 GCA_902595725.1 uncultured Pelagibacteraceae bacterium | reverse complement strand
TACCGTTGAAACACATATTTATAGATTAAGGAAAAAAATATCAGATAAGTTTAATGATACTAGTTTTATTAGTAGTACAAAAACAGGTTATAAAATTAAATGAAAAAAAGAAATATGATAGCAAAAGACCTTCTATCAAAAAAATATAAACCAAGAATAGTTAAGCCAAAAAAAGGAAAAGGAAGTTTTAAAAGAAAAAAAAAATAAAATTTTTATAATTTCTTATAGTCTTGCTCCAATTTGTTGAATAATTTTAGATGACATCTCAGTTCCCTTTTCTAAACTTTCTTTAATTGATAAATTATTTACATGACCGTGTAAAAATCCAGCAGCAAAAAGATCTCCAGCCCCAGTTAAATCAACAATTTTAAGATTTTTCTGAACTCCACATTCAACTACTTCATCACCTTTTATTGCAATTGCGCCATTTTCTCCTCTAGTAAGAACTATTAATTTACTAAGTTGTTTAGAAAAGGTAATTACATCATCAAAGTTTTTTGCATCAATCAAGGAAGTAATTTCTTGTTCATTAGCAAATGTAATATCTAATTTATTTTTTACTAAATCTAAGAAGTGAGGTTTGTGTCTATCAACACAAAATTGATCAGATAATGACATAGCTACCTTTTTTGCATTATTGATTGCTTTATCGAATGCTTTCTTGGGTTCACCTTCATCCCATAGATAGCCCTCTAAAAATATTATTTCACTTTTTTTAATTGCATCAGAACTAACATCATTTTCATTAATTTTTCCCGCAGTACCCAAGAATGTACACATAGTCCTTTCGGAGTCTGGTGTAACTAAAATTAAACATGTTCCTGTTGGTAATTCTTCTTTTTTCTTAGAGTAAAAATACTCCACATTTTCTTTTTTTAACCCTTCTTCATATTTACTGCCTAAATCATCATTAGATACTTTACCTATAAATCCTACTTTATTACCTAACTGAGATATACCTACTATTGAATTAGCTACTGATCCGCCAGAAACAGTTTTTTCTATTTTAAGATTGGTTAATAATTTTTTAAATTCATTTTCATCAAAAATTAATTTCATAGTACTTTTTGTTAAACTGTTTTGAGAAATAAAATTGTCATCAACTTTGCAGATGACATCTACAATTGCATTTCCTATTCCTAAAATTTTCATATTAAGCTTTCTTTGTTTTAATTGGTGACTTTCTCTTAGGATAACAAGTAGTACAAATTTTACAAGTTAAACCATAACATTCTCTTGCTTTACAATATTCTCTTCCATAATAAATTATCTGAAGGTGAAGTTTGTTCCAAGATTTTTCAGGGAATAATTTTTTTAAATCTTTTTCAGTTTGGATAACATTTTTACCACTAGTTAGACCCCATCTTTGAGCTAATCGATGGATATGAGTATCCACAGGAAAGGCTGGATGAGCAAATCCCTGTGACATTACCACACTGGCAGTTTTATGTCCCACACCTGGAAGTTTTTCAAGTTCTTCAAAAGTTTCTGGTACTTTGCTATTATGTTTTTCAATTAGTTGTTTAGATAATAAATAAACACTTTTTGCCTTAACTCTAAAAATACCAATACTTTTAATTAGTGCTTCAATTTTCTTTCTTCCCAATTTTACAAAATGTTCTGGTTTATTATATTTTGGGTAAATATTTTTAGTAACATTGTTTACATTAACGTCTGTAGTTTGAGCAGATAATAATACAGAAACTAATAGTGTAAATTTATTTCTATGTTTAAGAGGAATTGGTGTTTTTGGGTAAATTTTATTTAATATTTTTAATATTATTTTAGATCTTTGAATTTCATTCATTTAAAATTCAAAACATCTCTCATTGAATAAAGACCAGATTTTTTATTCATTAACCACTTGGCAGCTGTGAATGCCCCTTCCGAATAAAGAGCTCTATCAAATGCTTCATGATTTAATGTAATTATTTCTTTACCACTTGAGAAAGTTACCTCATGCTCGCCTACAACTTCACCTTTTCTCAATGAATTAAAATTAATTTTTTTTCCGTAAGGAAAAGATTTTTTATTTAAATATTTTTTTCCCATTAATTTATAAAAATCCTTATTTTTTCCAACAGCTATACCTTTTCCAAGCATTAACGCAGTTCCTGACGGATGATCTTTTTTGTGTTTATGATGAATTTCAAAAACTTTGCTTAGGAAATTATTTCCCAAAGATTTTGATGCAATCTCAGTTAAATACATTAATAAGTTTATTCCTAAACTCATATTTCCAGCTCTAAGTATTGGTATTTTTTTAGAATATTTTTTTATCAAATTTTCTTGCTTCTTTGAAAATCCAGTTGTTCCAATAACAACTTTTTTTTTTAATTTTGATGCAATCTTTAAAACTTCAAATGTGCATTTGGGAACTGTAAAATCAATAATTAAATTAGCTTTTTTAAAAGCTTCTTCCGTATTTAAGCTTGGTTTAATTCCAACAACTTTTTTATTAATAATTCTATTTTCTGTAAGAGTCACTATCTTAAAATTTTTATCAGATTTAGCAGATTTAATAATCTGTTGACCCATTCTCCCCATGCACCCAGTTATAGCTAAATTAATTTTTTTCATTTCAAGATAAAATATGAAGCTATCATAACTACCAAAACAATTATAGCCCAAATAGATAGATTTTTTAAAAACTGTTTTAATTTTGAATTAGATCTAAGAAATACTGGTAGAACCAATATTAAAACAGCTATTAAAGATATTGATGGAACGATTTCTTCCAATCCCATTTTTAATTTTTCCAGAAACTCTTTGCTTTTTGAAAGAATTTTTTGATACTTGGATTTGATTTTTCGTTTTCAATTTCTCTAAATTTTTCTAATAATTCTTTTTGCTCTCTATTTAAAGAAACTGGAACTTCAGTATTAACCTGTACATAAAGATCTCCAATTCCACTTCCTCTCATATGTGGCATCCCTTTACCTTTTAATCTAAATTGTTTTCCACTTTGAGTTCCTGATGGAATTTTTATTTTAGCTTTTCCACCATCAATTGTTGGTATTTCGATTGATGTTCCTAGCGCTGCATCAGCAATAGAGATGGGACATTCAAAAAATAAATTTTCGTCAGATCTTTTAAATAAATCATGTGAATAAACATTTATAAATAGGTAAAGATCACCATTTCCCGCTCCTCTTGAGCCCGCTTCTCCTTTGCCAGTAAGTCTTATTCTTGTTCCATCGTCAACACCTTTTGGAATTGAAACTGAGAGTCTTTTAGAAGCTTGTTGTTTTCCTTGTCCATTACAACTATTACATGGATTTGTAATTTCTTCACCTGATCCTGCGCATTGAGGACATGTTTGTTGGACTGTAAAAAAACCTTGGCTAGATCTAACTTGCCCATGGCCTCCACACATTGAACATGAACCAGCATCATGACCTGGTTTTGAACCTGAACCTTTGCACGTGTCACATTTTTCAGATGTTGAAAATTTAATATCTTGTTTTTTTCCTGTGTAGGCTTCTTCTAAAGTAATCGATAAATCATATCTTAAATCTGAACCTCTATTATTTGATCTTCTAGATCTTCTTCCACCACCAAATCCTTCTCCAAAAAAATCTTCAAATATATCTGAAAAAGAGCTAGAAAAATCGAAATTACTGAAACCACCTCTTCCACCTCCACCGTTTTCAAATGCTGCATGACCAAAATTATCATAACTTTGTTTACGTTCAGAGTTTGAAAGTACGTGATAAGCTTCAGATGCTTCTTTAAATTTTTCTTCAGATGCTTTATCACCCTTATTTTTATCTGGATGATGTTTTACAGCTAATTTTCTATATGCAGATTTTATTTGATCAGGAGTTGCACTTTTATTTACACCTAAGACTTCATAATAATCTCTTTTTGCCATAACTAATTAGACAAATAGTTGTTAGCTTAGGCGCTTTTCTCTTTATTATCGTCTTTTACTTCTTCAAAGTCTGCATCAACAACGTTATCGTCTTTTTTTCCTTCTTCTTTTTCTTTAGCATCTTTTGGTGTATCACCAGGCTTAGCACTTTGCTGAGATTTATAAATTGCTTCACCCAATTTCATTGAAGCTTGGACTAAATCCTGTGTCTTTTTCTTAATATCCTCAATATCAGTTCCTTTTAGTGTGTTTCTTAAGTTAGCTGAGGCAGTTTCAATTGCTTTTTTATCTGCATCGGAAACTTTACTACCATGTTCTTTAAGGTTTTTCTCTGTAGAGTGTAATAAAGTATCAGCTTGATTTCTCGCATCAACCGCTTCCCTTTTCTTTTTATCGGCTTCTTTATTTGATTCTGCTTCTTTAACCATTTTATTAATTTCTTCTTCGCTTAAACCACCTGAGGCTTGAATTTGAATTTTTTGTTCTTTTCCAGTTCCCTTGTCTTTTGCAGAAACATTAACAATCCCATTAGCATCAATATCAAAAGTAACTTCAATTTGAGGAACTCCCCTCGGAGCTGGTGCTATTCCGACTAATTCAAAATTTCCAAGCAATTTATTATCTGTAGCCATTTCTCTTTCTCCTTGAAGAACTCTTATGGATACAGCAGGTTGATTATCCTCAGCAGTTGAGAAAACTTGACTTTTCTTAGTTGGTATTGTTGTATTTTTATCTATCAGCTTTGTTGATACACCGCCAAGAGTTTCAATTCCTAATGACAAAGGTGTAACATCTAACAATAGTACATCTTTAACATCACCTTGAAGTACTCCCGCTTGAATTGCAGCACCCATAGCCACAACTTCATCAGGGTTTACACTTTTATTTGGTTCTTTTCCAAAAAAGTTTTTTACTTCTTCAATTACTTTAGGCATTCTTGTCATTCCGCCTACTAAAATTATTTCACTGATTTCACTAGCAGATAATCCTGCATCTTTAAGCGCTGTTTTACAAGGTGGAATTGTTCTTCCAATTAAATCTTCTACTAAAGCTTCTAATTTTGCTCTAGTCATTTTTAAATTAATATGTTTTGGACCTGTTTTGTCTGCTGTTATAAAAGGTAGATTAATTTCAGTTTGAGCGGCAGAAGATAATTCAATTTTTGCTTTTTCAGCAGCCTCTTTTAATCTCTGCAATGCAAGTTTATCTGATTTTAAATCAATTCCATTTTCTTTTTTAAATTCATTTAGTAAATAATCTACAATTGTATTATCAAAATCCTCGCCACCTAAAAATGTATCACCGTTAGTAGACTTTACTTCAAAAACTCCATCTCCAAGCTCAAGAATTGAAACATCGAAAGTTCCTCCACCTAAATCATAAACTGCAATTTTTTTGTTTTGTTTTTTATCTAAACCATAAGCTAAAGAAGCAGCTGTTGGTTCATTAATTATTCTTAAAACTTCTAATCCAGCAATTTTTCCTGCATCTTTGGTTGCTTGTCTTTGTGCATCGTTAAAGTAAGCTGGAACCGTGATTACTGCTTTTGTAACTTCTTGTCCAAGATATTTTTCAGCAGTTTCTTTCATTTTTTGTAAAACAAATGCTGAAATTTGAGAGGGAGAATATTTTTTCCCCTGAGACTCAATCCATGCATCACCACCGTCTGAATTTATAATTTTAAATGGTGATGTTTGTATGTCTTTTTTAACCGTTGGATCTTCAAAATTTCTACCAATCAATCTTTTAACTGCAAAAATTGTATTTTCAGGGTTCGTTACAGCTTGTCTTTTTGCAGGTTGGCCAACTAATTTTTCCTCACCTTCAGTAAATGCAACTACTGAAGGAGTTGTTCTTGCCCCCTCAGCATTTTCTAAAACTTTTGGTTGTGTACCTTCCATGATTGATACACAAGAATTCGTTGTTCCTAGATCTATTCCTATAACTTTGCTCATAATTTAATTTCCTCTTTCATATATGTGTTATTTGCCAATCTACAAGTTCCTTAAAAACTAATTTTCATTAGATTTTGATTGATTTTCCTCGCTTTTTTGATTTTGTTTTAAATTTTCATCTTTTTTATTCGATTTTTTTGAAACTGCGACCAGGGAAGGTCTAAGCAACCTATCTTTCATCATAAAACCTTTCTGAATTTCCTGTACTACAGTTCCAGATTCTTTATTATCATCCTCAACTTCCATCATAGCTTGATGTAAATTAGGATCTAATTTTTGATCAATTGATTTTATTGCTTCTATATTATTTTTTTTAAGTATTGAGATCATATCCTCTTGAATTATATTTAAATGTTCTACTGTTTTTTTTAACGTTTCAGAATTTTTTAATTTTTCATCATTTTCTAATGCAAATTTAGATCTTTCTAAATTATCAATTAAATTTAAAGTTTCCCTAGCTAATGAAAACCCTCCATAATCAAATGCTTCATCTTTTTCTTTTTCAAATCTTCTTCTTTGGTTTTCAATTTCTGCATAGGCCCTTGCAAGTTTGTCTTCCAGCTCTTTTACTTTATCCTTTGGTTTTAAATCTTTATTTTCTGAAGTTTTATCTAAGTCGTTATTTTCCTTAATTTCGTTATTTTCTTCTGAGTTAGGTTTTTGGTTTTCTTCTTTTTCCATACCCATCTATATGGTAAGAAAAATGATAATTTCTAGATGAAAAATAAAAAAATTCTAAATTTATTTATAGGGTCCAATAACCAAGGGAAAATAAAGGAAATAAGAGACCTATTACCTGAAAAAGTGCAAATTTTAACCCCAAAACATTTTAATTTAAATAGCCCAAAAGAGAATGGAACAACTTTTAAAGAAAATTCATTTCTTAAGGCTAAATTTTTTTCCAAAAAAACTAGCATGATCTGTCTAGCAGACGACTCTGGACTTGAAATAGACAGTTTGAATAAATTGCCAGGAATTTATTCAGCAAGATGGGGAGGAAAAAAAAGTAATTTTAATTTGGCGATAAAGAAAGTTTACAAAGAATTAAAAAAAAATAATAAGAATTGGTATAAAATAAAACAAACTGCCAGATTTGTTTGTGCACTTACGATCTATTGGCCAAATAAAAAATTTATAAATGTTATGGGCCAGGTTGAAGGAACTATTTCAAAAGTTAAAAAAGGTAAAAATGGGTTTGGTTATGATCCTATATTTATACCTTTAAAAAAAAAAATTACTTTTGGTCAAATGAATCAAAAAGAAAAATGTAAAGTTGACCATAGAGCAAAAGCTTTTAAAAAAATTAGAAAATTTTTCTAAAATTATTATTTTCGGCTACATAGAAATTTAATATATGGCTTATTTTATTTTTATTAATTTCAAAAATTCCTATTTTTCCTTTAAATTTATTTTTTTTGTAAAAAATTTTATTATTAATAATAAAATCATTTTTATATATCAAAAAGTATACCAATCCTACTAAATCAAAGCTCAAAAAAGATATTTGATTTGGATATTCATTATAAATATTAAAGTATTCCGAAACAAAATTATCATAATTTTTTTTGTTTATTGATGGAAAATAAATTGGTTGTAAATTTTTTTCTTTAAGAATTGATTCATCAAACCATTGATTAAGAGTTATATAATTTACTCTTTCTGCAGATATATCTGTATATAAAAGTGAAGTAGTAACACTTTTTAAACTTTCATCAAAATCAGCTATAATTACTGAATCGAAATTAATTCCTCCCAAAGTATGTCTTTTTTCTAAATTAGAAATTTTTTTTTCTTTATTCACTTCGTTAGAATTTTCTAATCTTTTTATTTCATCTTCTAAATTTTGTTTTCTTTGCTCATACCTGGTTAATTTTTCTATTTGAGAAGTTAAAGCAGTTGGATCTGTACTATAAATAAATTTATCTTTTAATTTAATTTTTGTTTCTTTAATTGCAACTTCAATCTCATTTTGAAATTCTGAACTTGGAACTAATAAAATACTTCTTTCTAATTTAGCAAATTCTTGAAATTTTTTTATTGCGTTTATTTGTGAAATTGCATTTATACCACCACTAATAACATTTTTAGGATTGTTTATGCTTGTATTTGATAATGATAAAAATGTTACTTCATTTAATTCCCCCAAATAAATTAAATTTTTATTAAATACTGGTCCAATAATTATTTTTATCCCTTGTTCGTAAAGTTCTTTGGAAACTCTTAAAGTAGTTTCTGGATTAGATTTACTATCTTTTGGAATAATTTCTATTCGTAGGTCATCAATTTTATTTATTGCTAGTCTTGCAGATTTTAATATTGAATTACCAACTTCTTTATATTCTCCTGATAAAGGAACAACAAGACCTATTCTAATTTTTTCATCTGCTAAACTTTGTAAAATATTAAGCATTAAACCCATGGATATAAAAATAATAAATTGAATAAATTTTTTCATTTTAATGTTAATATTATAATCAATTAAAATAATGAATCTACAAACTGACTCACATAATAATAATTTAAAATATGGCTTATACATTGTTTCTACACCTATAGGAAATTTACAAGATATTAGTTTTAGAGCATTAGAAGTATTAAGAAAATCAGACTATATTTTATGTGAAGATACAAGAGTATCAAAGAAATTATTAGCGAAATATAAAATTAGATCTAAGCTAATTTCAAATCATAAATTTAATGAAAAAAAAAATATTGGAAAAATTATTAATATACTAAAATCAAATAAAATTGTGTCTTTAATATCTGATGCTGGCACTCCCACTATTTCAGACCCAGGCAATGTAATAGTTAAGGAATGTATAAATAATAATATTAATTTATTTCCTGTTCCAGGTGCATCAGCAGCTATTGCAGCCCTTTCAATAAGTGGTTTTACAAATAAATATTATTTTTATGGTTTTTTTCCTGAAAATAACAAAGAAATAAATGAAAATTTTGAATTTTTATCAAAAATAAAAGATTCAATAGTATTTTTTATATCTTCAAAAAAATTCAATAGATCAATAAGTGTAATCAAAAAATATTTTTCAGATAGAGAAATTTTAATTTGTAAAGAAATGACTAAATATTTTGAAGAATGTTTTAGATTAGATGTTAGTGAATTGGATAAGAAAAATATAAGCTTAAGAGGAGAAATTACTTTAGTAATTTCAGAAAAAAAATTTGAAAATAAAACTTCGAATAATTTAAGCGAATCTGATAAAACAAAAATAAGAAAAATGATTAAAAAATTAAAAGTAAAAGAAATTGTAGATTTAATTAAAGATGGAAAAAATATTCCAAAAAAAGAAATTTATAATTATTGTTTAAAAATCAAAAATGAAAAATAAGCTAATTAATTTATTATTAATAATATTTCTTCTCAATGGATGTGTAGGAGCTTCATCAAAAGGAGTGTTTGGAACTGGTGTTACAGTCGCATTAGATCCAAGAACTTTAGGTACCCAAATCGATGATGGAATTATGGATAAAAATTTAGACGCAAAATTATTATTAGTTAATAAAAATTATTTTTTGACTGTAAGTACTAAAGTGTTGGATGGTAGAATATTTATTACAGGAACAGTTGATGACCCAGAAGAAAAATTAAAAATTACTAAATTAGCTTGGGAGGTACAAGGTGCAAGATCAGTCAAAAATGATTTAAAAATTAAAGAAGAGTTTAATTTTAAACAATCTGCTAAGGATGTGTTGATAACCTCCCAATTAAGAACGGCTTTAATTTTTAATAAAAAAATTAAATCAGCAAATTACAGTGTAGATACTTATAAGAAAAAAATTTATATTTATGGAATAGCAGAATCAAAAGAAGAACAATCATTAGTTATAGAAGAAGCGAAACAAATACTAGATGTGGAAGATGTAATTTCTAGTATTCTTTTAGTAGAAGATTTAAGAATTCAGAAAAATTAGTTTTTTTTATTATAATCAATTACACCCGCTGAGTAAGCTGCAACTGAAGCAAGATTTAAAATTTCTGAAGTTGAGGATCTTAGAGGAGCAATTTCTATTGCCTCTCCAAGACCAATTAACAAAGGTCCTATAACTTTTGTCTCACCTAAAGTTTTCATGATTTTATAAGAAATTGCTGCACTATGTTGTCCAGGCATAATTAGTACATTTGCATTTCCAACTATTTCTGAAAATGGATAAAGTTCTTTGTATTCTTCATTTAACGCTACATCAGGCTGCATATCTCCATCAAATTTAAAATCTACTTTTTTTTGTTTTAGTATATCTACAGCATCTCTTATATGTTTTGTCCTGCTGGTTATTGGTTGTCCAAAAGTTGAATGTGATAAGAAAGCAACTTTCGGAGTAAATCCAAAGAGTCTAACTACTCTAGCAGCAGATATAGCTATTTCAGCCATTTGCTCCGAAGATGGATATTCATGAACTGATGTATCTCCAATAAATATAGTTCTACCTTTATTTATAATCATATTAAGGCCAAACATAATTTCTCCAGGTCTAGAATCGACAACTTTAAGGACTTTATCTAAAGATTGACCATATCTTCTTGTATTTCCTGTAACCATAGCATCTGCATCACCACACGAAACCATACATGATCCCCATACCACTCTATCTTTTTTTACTATTTTATAGCAATCTCTGGAATATAATTCATGAACATCAGGTTCCAGCTCACCTTTTTCTCCATGCAATTTATTAAAAATATATTTTGAATATTTTTTTGTTTTTTCTTTAGATGTTAAATTTACAATTTCTATATCAAAGTCTTCACTATATCCAATTTTTTTAAGTCTCTCTTTAACTACTTTTTCATTAGCAACTAGAATCGGAATACCTAGCCCATTTTTTTTGAATGCTATTGCAGCCTTCAAGGTATTTTCATCTTCTCCATCTGCAAATACAATTCTTTTTTGGGTTTTTTTAATTTGAGAATTAATTCCTTGCAAGATTGTTACTGATGGATCTAGTCTTTGTTTTAATTGATCAGAATAAATTTCAAAGTTTTTAATTCTTTTTCTTGCTACTCCACTTCTTATAGCAGCCTTTGCCACTGCTACAGGGATTACACTTATTAATCTTGGGTCAAATGTGGATGGAATGATGTATTCTTTTCCATAAGCAGGTCTGTCCCCACCCATTGCAGCAACTACTTCATCTGGCACTCTTTCTCGAGCTAATGATGCTATTGCATTTGCAGCAGCAACTTTCATCTCTTCGTTAATTGTTTTAGCTCTTACGTCTAATGCTCCTCTAAATATATATGGAAAACCAATAAGATTATTTACTTGATTAGGATAATCAGATCTTCCTGTTGCAATTATTGCATCACTTCTTACTTCTTCTACTTCTTCAGGTGTTATTTCAGGATCAGGGTTTGCGCATGCAAATATAATTGGATTCTTGGCCATTTTTTTTACCATTTTTTTTGACAAAATACTTTTAGAAGATAGACCTAAAAAAACATCAGCACCATCTATAGCTTCACTTAAAGTTCTTTTTTTCGTTTCAATAGCGTGAGTTGATTTCCACTGATTAAGATTTTTTCTGCCTCGATATATGACACCTTTACTATCAAGCATTATTATATTTTTTTTATTAACCCCAGTTTTTTTTAATAAATTAGTACAAGCTATAGCTGAAGCTCCAGCCCCATTAACAACTACTTTAATTTTTTTTATAGATTTCTTTGATATATGAAGTGCATTAATTAATGCTGCAGTAGTTATTATTGCTGTACCATGCTGATCATCATGAAATACAGGGATATCTAATATTTTTTTTAATTTTTCCTCAATAATAAAACAGTCAGGAGCTGCTATATCTTCCAAATTTATTCCACCAAAACTACCTGCAATACTTTTAACGCTATTAATAATTTCGTTTGCATTTGATGAGTCAATTTCAATATCAATTGAATTAATATCTGCAAATCTTTTAAACAATATTGCTTTTCCTTCCATTACAGGCTTTGATGCTAAAGCTCCCAAATTACCCATTCCTAAAACTGCAGAACCATTACTTATGACAGCTACTAAATTTCCTTTACTTGTATAGTCATAAGCTGCATCTGGATTTTCTGATATTGCTTTTACAGGCGCCGCAACTCCAGGGGAATATGCCAAAGCTAAATCTCTTTTTGTTGTCATAGGTTTTGAAGGTATGATCTCAATCTTGCCGGATTTATTACTATTATGAAAATCTAAAGCCTCTTTATCTGAATAATGTTCAATTTTCTTTTTTTTCATTTTATGTAATTAGATATACAAATGGAGCAAATTTAAGACTAATATGATTTATGAACCTAATTAAGTCAACTGGTACATTCAGTTTCTTTACTTTAATTAGTAGATTAACAGGATACTTAAGAGATATATTAATTGCAATTTTCCTTGGAGCCGGACCAATTGCTGATGCTTTTTTTGTGGCATTTAGAATTCCCAACACTTTCAGGAGATTATTTTCAGAAGGAACATTTAATGCAGCTTTTGTTCCCAGTTATTCTTCTGAGTTAAATAAAAGTAAAAAAAATGCAGAATTATTTGCAAATAATATTTTTAATATTCTTTTTTTATCTTTGCTTGGAATTGTTTTGATAATAGAAATTTTTATGCCATTATTTGTAACATTAATTGCTCCTGGATTTATTCAAGACTCAAAAAAATTAGAAATTGCAATTAATCTTACAAGGATAACTTTTCCATTTTTATTATTTATAAGTTTATCATCTTTTTTTTCTGCAATATTAAATTCTCATAATAAATTTGCTGCTGCTTCAGCGGCACCAATTATTTTAAATATTATTTTAATTTTAGTTTTATTGTTTGGAAAATATTTATCAGATCAGCTTGTATATTATATGTCTTATGCAGTCACTTTTGCAGGTTTCATTCAATTAATTTTTTTATTTTTTTTTGTAAAAAAATATTTTATTCCAAAAATTTTTTTTACTTTTAAAAATAATAAAAAGATAAAGTCGTTTTTTAAAAAATTATTTCCAAGTATTTTTTCTTCAGGCGTCACACAAATTAATATTTTGGTAGGAACAATAATTGCATCTTTTCAAGCAAACGCTGTATCATATCTTTATTATGCTGATAGAATTTATCAAATAAATTTAGCCATTGCTGGAATTGCAATTGGAACAGTTTTGTTACCAAGTTTGTCTAAATATATTGATAGCAAAAATAATACTAAAATTGATTTTATCCAGAATAAATCTTTAGAGTTAAGTTTATTTTTAAGTCTACCTGCGGGAGCAGCATTGTTAATTGCTTCCGAAGAAATAACCTCTGCGCTATTCGGATATGGATCATTTGACATGAAAAGTGTAAATAATTCAGCACGAGCATTATTTTATTTTGCCCTTGGCCTACCTGCATTTGCACTGATCAAAGTGTTTTCAAGTTTTTTATTTGCAAGACATAATACAAAAACACCTTTTCATTTTTCAATATTTTCAGTCTTATTAAATATTTTTATAAGTGTTTATTTTTTTAATAAAATTGGTTTTATTATAATACCAATCGCAACAACAATATCTTCTTGGTTTAATACTATATTACTTTTATTTTATTTACTTTATAAGAAATATTTTTCTTTACATAAAAATTTTCCAATTAAATTTTTAAATATATTATTTGTAAGCTTTTTATCTTCATTTATTTTTTACAATTTAATTAAAATCTTTAATGATTATTTAATTTACGAAAGTGAGTATAAACTATTAGTCATAGTTTTATTGGTAATTATTACCTTTTTAATTTATATAATAATCTCAATAGCCACTAAAGCTTTCAAAATTTCAGATATTAAATTAAAGTATTAGAAATGAAAAAAAAAATTTTTTCTGGAGTTCAGCCAACTGGAAATTTGCATTTAGGAAATTATTTAGGAGCAATAAAAAATTTTGTTGCGCTACAAAATGAAAAAGATAATGAATGCGTTTATTGTGTTGTTGATTTGCATGCAATTACTGTTAAACAGGAACCAAAAACCTTAAAGGATAATATAAGGGAAACAACAGCTGCATTTCTCGCAAGTGGGCTTGATTATAAAAAAAGTATAATTTTTAATCAGTCTTTGGTACCCGCTCATTCAGAAGGTTCTTGGATATTAGGATGTATTGCTAGAATGGGTTGGTTAAATCGAATGACTCAATTTAAAGAAAAAGCTGGCAAAGATAAAGAAAAAGCAAGCGTTGGATTATATATATATCCAATACTTATGGCTGCTGATATTTTGCTGTATGATTCAACGCATGTTCCTGTTGGAGAGGACCAAAAACAACATTTAGAATTATCTAGAGATATTGCTCAAAAATTTAATTTAGATTTTAAAACTCCTGATTTTCTTAAAGCACCAGAACCATTAATTCAAAAAAATTTTGCAAGAATCATGAGCTTAAAAGATGGAACAAAAAAAATGAGCAAATCTGATCCTTCAGATTTAAGCAGAATTAATTTAACTGACAAAAAAGACGAAATAGTAAATAAAATCAAAAAAGCTAAAACAGATAATTCAGCTCTACCTTTTGATGATAAAAAAATAAACGAAAGACCTGAAGTTGAAAATCTTTTAGGAATTTATTCAAGTTTAAGCAATCAATCATTACCTGATTCAATAAATGAGTTTGGTGGAAAGAATTTTTCTGAATTTAAGCAAAAACTTTCAGATCTTGTTGTAGAAAAAATTTCTCCAATATCTGATGAAATAAATAGATTAAAAAAAGATAATAATTTTATAGATAAAATTTTAGAGGATGGTGCAGAAAAAGCTGATAAAATAACTTCTAAAAAAGTTAAAGAAATGAAGAAAATTATAGGTTTTTAATTTATAATACTTTAAATTTCTAAATTTCTAACTATATAAGATTTATGTTTGTACAAACTGAAATTACACCTAATCCAAATTCATTAAAATTTTTACCAGGAAAAAAAGTATCTAATGATACACCTAGCGAAATAGTTGATAAAAATGAAAGTAATAACGAGTTAATAAGAAACATTTTATCTATTAATGGCGTAACTGGCATTTTTTTATCAGAAGATTTTTTGTCAGTTAATAAAGAAGAAAAAATTGAGTGGGAGGATTTAAAACATATAATAATTTCTTTTATAAATGATTATTATTCAAATGGTAATGAAATTGTAATTGATAAAGAGATTAAAAGTATAGAAAATAAAAACCTATCAGATATTGAAAAACAAATTATTAAAATTTTAGAAACTAAGGTAAGGCCAGCTGTTGCAAGAGACGGAGGAGATATTAAATTTAAAGATTTTAAAGATGGTATAGTAACAGTTAATCTTCAAGGTAGTTGTTCAGGCTGTCCTAGTTCAACTATGACTTTAAAACAAGGTGTGCAAAATCTTTTATGCCATTATATCCCCGAAATTAAAGAAGTAATTGCTATCTAAAAATATTAAAGAATCAATTATAATAAGATTATGAACAAACTAGTAAAAATAAATATTCCTAAAATAAAAAAACTTTTACAAAACAAAGGATATAAAATTTATAAGAAGCAAAAAAAATTCTCTAAATTTTCTGTAAATTTTTTTTATACTGCTATAGTTGGAGTTTTTTTTGTTGGTTTCTTCTATGCTACACCCACTGTAGTAGACTTTTCTAAAAAAAAGTTTGGTAAAAATAAAATTGTTATTAATAATTCTAATAAAAATTTTAATAGAGTTTTGGAAGGTAAAGAAATTGATGAAAATAAAAACTTTAACGAGGATAATGAAGTAAATTTTAATGATTTATTTACTGATGTTTTTGAATTTAATATAAATGAAAAAGATACAGTTAGATTAAGTGCGTCAACGCTATATCAATTATTTAAAGACGAAGATTATAATTTAAAAGATATAAGAAAAAATAAATTAGTAAAACCTATAACTATCGATGTTCTTCCAAGTGAAATTAAATCAATAGAAAATACTAGGAAAAGAAAAGAACTATTTATTCAAATAATCTTACCTTTAATTCTAGAGGAAAATAAAAAAATAAAATTAGAAAGAAAAACTTTATTTTCTATTTTAAATAAAAATAATAATTCTGAAGAAGAAAAAAATTGGTTAAAAAGTAAATTTAAGCAGTATGGAGTTGTAAATAGAGATTTAACTACTTTAAAAATAAGGATGGATGAAATACCAGTTTCATTAGCAATTGCTCAAGCAGCAAAAGAAACTGGCTGGGGTACTTCAAGATTTGCACAACAAGGCAATGCTTTATTTGGTCAATGGACTTATGATGGAAATGGAATTAAACCTGCGGGAGCCGAAGATGAAGATAAGCACAAAGTTATGAAATTTAAAATTCTTAAAGCTTCAGTTAGAGCCTACCAAAGAAATTTAAATACTCACAAAAGTTATAAAAAATTTAGAAAGATGAGAGCAATTCAGAGAGATGTTTATGGATCATTGAATAGCTTAGAGTTAGCAAATTATCTAGACAAATATGCAGAAACAGGAACAGAATATACTAAAATATTAAAAAAAATTATTGAACAAAATCAGTTAACTGATTTTGATGATGCAAAAATTTTACCAAATAGCCAAAGAGAAAAAAACTTAATTTAATTAGTTATTATTTTCTAAAGAAAATTGAATTCCAAGCCATCTCCACCCAATATCATCATTTAAAGAACAATTAATTCTACCTCTTCTAAATTTAAACTTATCTCGAAATTTAATATGAAGTTTATTTTTTATGAGCTTAAGTTTGGACTTATCCCATTTATCTCCTTCATCAGAAAAGCAATTAATTTTTTCTAAATTTTTTTGTTCTTTAAAAAATTCTATAATAACACTAGGTGGGTTGTCACTTTGTAAAATATATTTATCTTTGGGTGTGATGTTTTTATGTTCCAAAGGGAATAGTTTTAATAAAAAATTGAATCTTTCTAGATCACCATATTTTTCATTAATTGGGAATCTTGGCAATTCATATTTATCTTTATTTATATCAATTATTCCAGAGTGTTGTCCAAATGCAAAACTAAACTTACTTGAGATATATTTTTCTTGTTCAAGGCTATATTCACCAAATGGATAGGAAAAGAATAAAGGATTATAACCTAAATTTTTATTAAATATTTTTATTGAAGTATCAATATCTTTTTTAAATTTATTAAAATTATATCCTATAAGATATTTATGAGAATGAGAATGATTGCCAATAAAAGCAAATTCTTCTTTTTCAATCTCTTTTATTTGACTCCAATTCATATAGCCATAATTTCCCACTGCTTCAGTTGAGATAAATAATATAAATGGAATTTTTCTTTTTTTTAAATATGGCCATGCATTTTGATAAAAAGATGTAAATCCATCATCTATAGTAAGTAATATTTCTTTTTTTTCCTTTGGTGTGTTAAAATTTAATTTAAAATCATTTGGATTAATAAAACTAATTTTTTGTTTCTCAATCAATTCAAGATGTTTTATAAAAATTTCCATACTAATATTGGTAGAAGGATATTTATGTTCATCAAATCTATGGTACATTATTGAAAGAATACCCTTATCATTTGAATAATATTTGTTATTACTTGCAAATACATTAGAATTAAAAATAAAACTAAATAATATGAATAACTTAATAATAGATGCAGCAAACGATAAAGTTTTTTTTAAAATCATGGCTGATGATAAATCATATACTAGTGAGTTTAGTAACAATAGAGAAAATTTTGACAAACTTGCAATTTTAGTAGTGAAATTTTTAGAAAACTATCAAATAAAGATTAAAGATTTAAACAATATATTTATTAATACAGGCCCAGGTAAATTTTCTGGAATAAGGGCATCAATTTCTTTAGCTAAAGCATTCAGCTTTACAAATAAAATTGACTTGTATGAATTTAGCTCAGATCAAGTAATTGGTCAAAATTATGAAGAAATTATTGACTTATTTAACAAGGGATTGTTAAATAAAAATTTTATTAAACCTCGATATTAGAGTTATTATAAAAGTATGCCAGAATCTATTGAACAAAAATGTATAGCAAAAGGAGTTAAGCTTACAGATCAAAGAAAAATTATTGCCAAAGTTATGTCTGAGGCTCAAGACCATCCGGATGTTAATGAATTGTATTTAAGAGTATCAAAGTTTGATAATAGAATAAGTATAGCTACTGTGTACAGAACTGTAAAACTATTTGAGGAAGCAGGAATAATTACGAAACATGATTTTAAAGGTGGAAAAGCAAGATATGAAGAAGTGAGTGAAGGGCACCACGATCATCTTATTGATGTTAATACTGGAGAGATAATTGAATTTGTTGATGAAGAGATAGAAAGTTTACAAAAAAAAAGTTGCAGAAAAATATGGCTATAATTTAGTTGATCACAAATTAGAGCTGTATGGTATTAAAAAAAAATCCTAGTTAATGGAAAAAAAGATATTTATTAAAACATTAGGTTGTCAAATGAATGAATATGATTCCAACAGGATTTATCATTCAGTAAAAAGATTAGGATTTGAGAAAACTAATGATCAAGAGAATATAGATTGTTATGTGCTTAACACTTGCCATATCAGAGACAAGGCAAAAGAAAAAGTTTATCATGAAATAGGGAGAGTAAAAGAATTATATAAAAAAAAAATTAAACCAATTGTTGTTGTTGCAGGATGTGTAGCTCAGGCTGAAAATCAAGAAATGTTAAAAAGAGAACCTTATATAGATATAGTAATAGGTCCACAGTCATATCATAAACTAAATGACAAGTTGTTGAATTTTATTAAAGGTGATAAAATAGAGGAAA
>CACJRJ010000019.1 GCA_902595725.1 uncultured Pelagibacteraceae bacterium | reverse complement strand
TCTTTGCTCTTTTATTTATATTTTCGTAAGAATAAAAAGTTGAATTAAATCCCAATCTTGTTCCAAGAGCAATTATAACGCTTGCTTCTTTAACTAATTTGGATGCAACTGGATTACCTCTTGGACCCATTTGTCCAGCATTTAGTTTATGATTAAATGGTATAACATCTCCATGACCAGCTGCAGTTACTATTGGGACGTTTAACAATTCTGCCAATTTAACTACATTTTTATATTTTGATGTATATTTAATTCCACCTCCAGCAATAATAACAGTCTTGTTTGAATTACTGATAATCTTTACAGCTTTTTTTATATAATTAGATTTTGCTTTAGTTGAGTTTTGATTATCAAAAGATTGATTTTTCTCATTGATTTTAAATTTTTCTTTTTCTGCCAAAATATTTCTTGGTAAATTAATACATACAGGTCCTCTTCTTGGTGACATTGCTAATTTAAAAGCATCACTAAAAGTTTTTGGAATTTTTTTAGTATTTTTTACTGTCCAGGTTTTTTTTGTTACTGGTTTAAATAAAGATTGTTGGTCAAGACCTTGAAAAGCATCTTCCATTTTATCTTTAGTAGAATATGACCCAGCAATAGAAACAACAGGAGAAAAGGCTGCCTTCGCTTGTGCAAGCCCGGTAACTAGATTTGTTGCACCAGGACCATTTTGTCCAGCAAGTATAATACCTGGTTGATTAGATGCTCTTGCATATCCATCCGCCATATGTGTTCCGGTTTTTTCATCACGAACACCAATAAATTTTATACTTTTTTCATGATAAAGCGCATCAAACATTTCCATAGTAGCTGAGCCAATTAAACCAAAAACATGTTTAACTTTTTCTTTTTTTAAAGATTTAATTGCAGCTTGGCCGCCAGTTAGGCTCTTTCCTTTGATCACGAAACTTTTTTTACTTCAGTATTTAAATCATCTTTGAAGTTAGGCATTACTTTTTCGGTAAACAACTTAATACTTTTCATGCAATCTTCATGTTTTACCCCAGGAAAATTGGACCATACTTGTAAATTTTGCAAATTTAATTCTGATTTAAGTTCATGAATTTTCTCTATTACATACTCAGGCGTTCCAAATAACATATTTCGTTTATGAAGAAAATCATAGCTTAGTAAATCTAGTTTTCCTTTAGTTACAGGTAATTCTTCATCTGGATCCATATGGTTACCAAGCCCTCTCCAATGACATACCCATCTCATATAATTTACCATATGTTCTCCTGCTTTTTCTCTAGCCTCTTCCATTGTATCAGCCACAAACATATCTCTTACTAGAGATACACCTTCACCCATAGGAACATTTCTTTTTTCTGCTTCAGATCTTGCATTTTTATAAGCTTCAAATTTTATTTTTAGAGCTTTAACTGTAGGTATCCACATAATAACATTTATTCCATTTTGTGCTGCCCACTCGATAGATCTAACACCATCCACAACTTGGTGAATTGGAGGATGTGGTTTTTGATAAGGTTTAGGAACAACACTAATTTTTTTTATAGTATTATCATCCATGTTCATAAATTCTTCACTTGGAGGACTCATATCGTGCTGCCATACATGATCAGGATGTGGGTATGTATAAAATTCACCCTTATGACTAAAAAACTTTTCTGACCATGCTTTTTTTAAAACTTCTAAAGTTTCAGCAAAAAGTCTAAAATTTTTTGCTTGGTCTTTCATATCAGCTTCAATATTTAAATTGATTGCTTCTCTTCCATAAATTCCTCTAGCAACACCAACTTCAACTCTTCCTTTAGAAAGTTGGTCCAGTGTAGCAATGTCTTCAGCAAGTCTAATTGGATTATGAAAAGTAATAACGTTTGCTGCTTGTCCTATTCTAATTTTTTTTGTTCTTGCAGCCGCGTCAGTTCCAAGCATTAGAGGATTTGTACAAGATTCCATTCCCTCATGATTAAAATGATGCTCAGTAAACCATATTGAATTCCAATTATTTTTATCACAATATTCTGTAATTTCTTTAGTTTCGTCTAAAATTTTATCGTAGGGTTTGTGTGTCCAGTTAGTAGTGTTACAGAAGTAACCAAATTTCATTAAAGCCTCCTTTAAAAATTAATTTAAAGACGACCGATCCCACTTTCGTACTTAAGATATTACGACGAGTTATGTATCGCTTTATGAAATGATACTATCTTCTTCTGTTAAATTTTCAACGTATTTTAAGATATTAATTTAGCAACTCTTTAATGTTTTTATCTAGTTGCTTTTCAAAATTTTTGTCATTTCCAGGGTTAGCAGCACAGTGACCATATGGAGAATCTACAGGTTTTAAAGATGAACGAGATATAAACTTTTTTTCAAATTTATTATCTTCAGTTCTAAAGTATAAATCTTGATTACATGGCATTAATATTGTTTTTGCTTTTATTGATTTAAGAGCTTTTATATAATTATTTTTATACATAGGTCCTTTGCTAATATCATTTAGTTGCCAAGTTTTAAGCTTAGACAATAGATTGTTAGCGTCCCAGTTTTTTGCATGATCATTTGCCCAGTCTTTAAGTAAATCTTCAGCATTTTTAAAACCAAATTTTTTATAAAGTTTTTCTCTATAAAAATCCTGGGAGAAAGCCCAACCAGCATATACTCTTCCAAACGCTTTTAAGCCTTCAATTGGTTGCTTTTTATAATTCCCTTTATTAAATTTTTTATCAGCAGTAAGCGCCGCTTTAACACCTTCTAAGAAAACATGATTGTGTATCGAAGTTTTTGAAGAGGCACAAAAAGGAAGGATTGCTTTAACCATATTAGGGTACTGTGCTGCCCATTGATAAGATTGGCAACCCGCCATAGACCATCCAGTAATTAGAGCAATTTTTTTAATTTTCAGTTTTTCAGTAATAAGTTTGTGCTGACAATAAATATTATCCCACAGCGTTATTGTTGGAAATTTTGAACCAGATTGAGATTCAATAGCTTTAGTTGGAGAAGAAGATAAACCATTTCCGAACATATTAATGGATACAATAAAATATTTATTTGGATTAATTGCTCTATTTTTACCTATAAAGCCTTCATTTCTAATATGACTACCTGTATAAAATGTAGGAAGAATTATTACATTTGAACGATCTTTATTTAATTTGCCGTATGTTTTGTAAATTAATTGTGCTGATTTTAAAATTTTTCCAGATAAAAGTTTAATATTTCCTAAATTAAACTTTTCATATTTTTTCATTAATTAGTAAAGTCTTAGATATTCTTTTACTTCCCAATCAGTAACTGCTTGGTGATAACGCTCCCACTCATCATTTTTATAAGATAAAAAAGATTTTTTCATTACAGACCCCATAACCTCATCAGATAATTTATTTACTCTCAAAGCTTCTATTGCTTGCATTAAATTTTTAGGAAGTCTTTTAATTCCCAATTTTTTAAACTCTGCATCAGTCATTTGGTATAAATCTTGATCAGTTGGTTTACCAGGATCAATTTTATTTTTAATACCATCCATTGCTGAAGAAATAGTCATAGCTAAAGCCAAATAAACATTCATTGTCATATCTGCTGCTCTATTTTCAATACAATATCTGTTTTGTGGTAAGCGAAACTGTGCAGATCTATTATTGTGACCATATGTAATATTAGTTGGCGCCCAAGTTACTGTTCCTCCTTCAAAACCTCCAACTCTAGGAACTAAACCATTGTATGAGTTAACCGTTGAACATGTGATTGCTGTTAATGCTTCAGAGTTTTTCATAAGTCCACCCACTGCATGTTTTGATTGTTTTGACCAACCTTTTCCATCAGTAAAAATATTTTTTCCAGGTTTATTTACATCTTCCATTGAAAAATTAATATGTGCTCCAGATCTCCAGTCTCCTATTGTAGGTTTTGGCATAAAAGTAATGAACATATTATTTTTTTTAGCAATTTCTTTTAAAAGAATTCTTAAGAAAACTAATCTATCTGCCATTTCTAATAAATTTGTATAATGAAAATCTAATTCAAATTGTGAATAAGCTCCTTCAGCAACCACATCATGTAAATTCCATCCTAGTTCTTCAAGAATATCAATCAATTCTTTTAAAAAATGCATAGAGTCTAATGAATATTCAACATCATAACCAAATGCCTGTCGTCTAGGTCTTATTCCATTTATTGGATCGCTATCAATAGCTTTAACTGGTTTTCCATCTTCTCCATATTTCATTGCAATAAATTCAGGTTCAATACCACACATTCCTTTGTAGCCTGCATCTTGTGCTTTTTGCACTGCGCGTTTTAGAGCTTGTCTTGGACAAACATTATAAGGTTTATCTTCCCAATAAAGATCTGCAAAAATTATAGCCATTGTTTTGTCCCAAGGACAAATATAAACGCTATCTAAATCTGGCAACATTATTTGGTCAGAGTCAGCAGGAGTTAATTCGGGTACAAAAGATATTGAGTGTACTGCAAACTGAGGTCCCTTACCTAAACATAGTTGCTCAAAATCACTCATCGGCACAGGTTTAGTTTTTGGAATACCATGTAAATCTATCCAGCTCGACATTACATATTGTACGCCAGCAGCTTTAAGTTTTTTGTGAACTGCAGGAATTTTTTTCCTGTTTCTCTCAATAGCGTCTTTAAAATTTTCGTAATATATTTTATTTTTCATTAGGTAAATTATTTTGGCATATCTTCTGGGTCAATTCCAGGAACAAATGTTATACCAGCTTTTTGCTTCCAATCATGAGGATAAGCAGCATAAAATATTACACATTTTTCATCACATTCGTAGGCTATATGATTATCCTTTGGAATATAAAGTACATCTCCAGGGTTACAAACGTAAGATTTACCATCGCAAGTTAGTCTAAACGTTCCTTCCATGCAGTAAATAATTTCATCACAAGTTAAATCCCAGGGAACAGAAACTTTGTTTAAAAAGTTTAATCCTCCACACATAGTGTTACTTACTTTACTTGTAACAAATGGTTTTATGTAAGATTTTCCTGGTTCTAATGTATGAAGTCTATTTTCAATATCTTTAAATTTATAGAGTTGTGGTTCTTTAGACATTAATATTCCTTTCGATTTTATATTTTAATTGGTTCGTTTAATTCTACTTTGTAACCATCTGGATCTTCACAAAAAGCAATTACTCTTGTTCCATGTTTCATTGGACCTGGCTTACGAGTAATATTAACCCCAAGCTTTGTAAGATCTTCGCAAGCTTTATATACATCTGGAGTTTCTATACAAATATGACCCCATCCATTTCCTTTGTCGTAATCTTCTTTTTGATCCCAATTATGAGTTAGTTCAAGACACGGAGATTCATTTTCAAGTCCATAACCAATGAATGCATTAGTAAATTTACCATCAGGATAATCAGTTTTTCTTAAAACTTTCATTCCCAGAGTTTTGCAATAAAAGTTAAAAGAAGTTTCTAAATCTTTTACTCTTATCATTGTATGAGCCAATCTATATCCTTCATTTACATTTTTAGACATTTTTTTTACCTTTCATTATTTTTTTTGATTTCATAGTTGCTTGAATTATTAATTTTTGAAATTTTTGAACTCCTTTTTCCCAGTGTGGAGATAATAACCCACCATCATTTGAAGCTGGTGACGATCTTCCTTCTTGTAATCTTTCACACATTTCATGATCTTCCTTATGTACACTCCACCATATCTTCTTTGTAATATCAATCTCTTCCTTAGACATAGATTTTCCCTCTGTTGAGTATATTATTCTTTTTTGGCTTGTAATACCTGGTCCAATAGGAATGTTTAAGTATACACCTATTTGATTAGGATAGTAAGTTCCAATTATAAAGTTTGGAAACAAAGAAAGATATTTTGAAGATACCGATAAAGCACTACTATTTTTATTATCTTCTTTATCAACATTAACTCCACTTCCATAACAAATCCCATCCACAATTGTATAATGATCTTTCAGCGGCTGATTTGTTGTTGTTTTGTGAACAAATTGAACGTGATATGGTTCAATAAAATTTTCAATAAGGAACTTCCAATTTGTATTAATTTTTCCAAAATCTAAAGTTGCCGCATATTTTATTTTAGTTAAGTCTAAATCTTTAAATTTTGAAATTAAAGGCTTTGCGTATTCATTAAATTTTTTTGCTTTTCCATTAATATTTACAAATATCCAATCATGCCAAATATGAATTCTTATTGGCTTTAGACCGTGATTTTTAAAATTAAATCCTTTTGGTTTATGTACATTTGTGCCTCCAATGTGTGGAGCAGCTTTTAAATTTCCCTGAAGGTCATATGTCCAAGAATGATAAGGACATCGAATTAACTTACCAATATTTTTTTTTTCATCTACTAATTTTAAACATCGGTGACTACAAACATTATGAAAGGCGGTAATTTTATTATCATCATTTTTAATTAGTAGGATAGGTTTTCCAGCAATATAAACCGGAACAACATCTCCTACTTTTTTAAATTCATGAGCAAAAGCTATAAATAGCCAACCATCAGCTAATGCAGTTTTACATTCTTTATCCCAAAATTCGTTATCGGTATATGATTTTGCAGGAAGCCCAAAAATTGTATTTGTATTTTTAGGGCTTTTAATTTTAACTGAAGTTTTACTTTCAGACATTTATAGGTTCCTTCTTAATAAATGAAATCTATTTGTGATTTGCTAATATTACAATAAAATATATCATAGTTAATTATTGTATTTTAAGGAGGTCAATTGGTTAATTCGAACAGCAATATCTATAAAGGCTATAATCAAGCGAAACCAGTTGGTTATGATAAAGAAATTTCCCACACAAATTTTGGGACTCCTGGTGGAGAGTATCTTAGAAGGTATTGGCATCCTGTTGCCTTAACTTCTGAAGTAAGCACAACTCCTTTACAAATAAAAATTCTTGGAGAAGATTTAGTTATTTTTAAAACCACAAAAAACAAAATAGGATTAGTTCATAAAAATTGTCCTCACAGAAGAGCATCATTAGTTTATGGAAAATGTGAAACAAACGGTATTAGATGTTGTTATCATGGATGGTTATTTTCTCCAGACGGAGAGATTTTAGAAACTCCAGGTGAAGATCCAGATTCAAAACAGGCAGAACAAGTAAGAAAAAAATTTAAATTAGGAGCTTATCCAATAAAAGAATTTAACGGAATTGTGTTCGCTTATATGGGTCCCCCAGAAAAAATTCCTTCATTCCCTCATTATGATGCGTATGACATTTCAGATATTGTAAGAAGACCATATAAGATTAATTATAATTGTAATTGGATACAAGTTCTTGATGCAATTATGGATCCAGTTCATACATCGTTTTTACACGGTCAAAGTTCAGGAATACAATTTTCTGAAGGTTTTGCAGAACTTGGAGAAATAGAATTTTTCGAAAGAGGAATGCAATATCTTGGAGCAAACACGAGAAGAGTTGATGATAATATTTGGGTTAGAGTAAATGAATTAATACTTCCTAACTTCACACAGGCTGGATCAGCTTTTGCTGCAGACGGTACCAAAACTCGATACTTCGGCAGAAGTTCTTTTACTAGATGGGTAGTACCTATAGATGACGAGCATTGTGTAGCTATAGCTTGGGGTAATTTTGGAGATAGAGCAGATCCAATTGAATATAACAACAAAGAAGGCTGTGAAAGAATTGAAGCAGGTGAAATTATAGATCGAACTTGGGAAGAAAAACAAAAAAGACCAGGAGATGCTGAAGCGGTTGAAGGAATGGGATTTATAAGTCAACACAAAGGTGAACATTTAATGCCAACTGATCATGGAATAATGTCGTACAGAAGACATATCAGAAAATCAATAAAAGCATTGCAAGAAGGAACAGAGCCTAAACAATTTAAAAATAATGGAGATGCTATCAAAACATATGGTCAAGATACAGTTTTAAGAGTTCCAAAAAGAAATGTAGATGATCGAAAATTTATAAAATCAGTTGGTGCCGCAGTATTGAAATTACAGTTTGATTCAGAAAAAATGCCAAATAAAGACCGCGACTCTTTTATAATAAAAGAATTATCTAATATGGAAAAGAATGGAGCGTTTTGACAAATAAAAAAATTAAAATTCATGTTAAAAACAATCATTGGGCGCCAGGCTCTTTTCCAACCGATGCTGAAGGAGAAAAAAATTTTACAATAACTAAAGAGCGTTTTGACAATGTTCTTAATAAATTTCCAGAAATTAAAGAAAAAATAGAAGTTTTTTTTGACTGGGATGAAGAGAATTTTAAAAAATCAATTTTAAATTCTGATATTTTGCTAGCTTGGAACTTTCCTACAAAGAATCTTAAAGAACAAGCTCCAAATCTTAAATGGATACATGTTATATCAGCTGGAGTAGAGCATTTGCTTCCTTTAGATTGGATGAACGATGATTTAGTTTTAACTAATAGCAGTGGAGCTCATGCTAAAAAAGCTGGTGAGTTTGGTTTAATGAGTATTTTAATGTTGCAAAATCATATGACCAGATTAATTACTCACCAGAAAAATAAAGAATTTGTTTCATTATTTAGCAATCCAGTTCATGGAAAAACAGTAGTTGTAGTTGGTACAGGATCACTAGGAGGATCGATGGTAAAACATGTATCAAAATTAGGTGCAAACATTATCGGAGTTAATAAAAGAGGAAAAAAAACTGAAGGCTGTTCAAAAACTATCACAATAGATAAAATTGACAGTGTTTTGCCTGAAGCTGACTTTTTATATTTGGCACTTCCTGAAACTCCTGAAACCAAAAATCTAATTAATAAAAAAAGACTCGATATGCTAAAAACTACATGTGGAATTGTAAATATAGGAAGACAATCAGCAATGGATTATGATGCATTAATTGAGAAGCTTAAAAAAAATGAAATAGCTGGAGCAATACTTGATGTATTTTCTCATGAACCATTAGATAAAAGCTCAAAACTTTGGGATACTCCTAATTTAGTTATTACACCGCATGTATCCTCAGATGATGATGGAAATTATGTCGAATTAACACTTGGCATATTCTTTAATAATTTAAAACTTTTTATTGAGAATAAAGAATTATCAAATCAAGTTGATAAAAAACTTGGTTATTAAAAGTTATATTGAATCTATTGAATTTAAAACTTTTACCTCTCTAGGCTTTTCCAACAAATCTTCTATTTTAGATCTATAATCTTTATAATGTACTGTTTCTCTGTGAAAATCTAAGGCAGCAGAATCTTTATAAATTTCAAATAGGTGGAAAGATATAATTTTATTATCATTATTTTTTTCTTCATAAAAATTATAAAGTTCATTACCTTCCTCTGATCTTGTAGGTTTTATCATAGACAATATAACTTCTTTAACTTCGTTAACTTTGTCTTTTTTTGGATAAAAACTTGCCAGAACTATTATTTTAGACATTACTAATTTCCTTTAATTCTTAAGAATAATTTATTTTAAATGTACTCTTATATTTCTATTTAGTATCATAATTATATAAAAAATGATCAAAGATATTATTAAAAATTTAAAACCATCGTCTACACTTCTTATCAATGAAAAATCAAATAAATTAGAAAGAGAAGGCAAAAAAATATTTAAATTTGGGTTTGGTCAATCCCCGTTCAAAGTGCCTCAAGATATTGTTAATGAACTTAAAGGTAATGCACATCAAAACAAATATCTTCCAATGCAAGGTCTAGAAGATTTAAGAGTTTCTATTGCAGACTATATTTCTAAAAAAAAAGATTATAAATATTCAAGCTCTAATATAATTATTGGTCCAGGATCAAAAGAGTTAATGTTTTTATTACAAATTTTATTTGTAGGAGAAATAATACTTCCTGCTCCCAGCTGGGTTTCTTATGCGCCCCAAGCAATAATTGGAAGGAATAAAATTAAATGGATTCAAACAAAAAGTGAAAATAATTGGTTTCCAACAGCTAAAGAAATAGAAGATGTAATTAAAAAAGATAAACAAAAGAAATATTTAATATTTCTCAATTCACCAAATAATCCATCTGGACAAGTATGCACAAATTTAAGTGAAATTTCAAAATTAACAAATAAATATAATTTATATTTTTTATCTGATGAAATTTATTCGGAGTTAACTTTTGAAAATAATTATCAATCTATATCGAATTATTCTCCAGAAAATACAATTATAAGTACAGGTTTAAGTAAATGGTGCGGAGCAGGAGGCTGGAGATTGGGATACTTTATATTACCAAAAAATCTATCTGAAATTACAAATCAACTTAAGGTTTTGGCTAGTGAAACATTTTCATCAGTAAGTTCTCCAATTCAATATGCAGCAATTGCAGCACATAAAAATGATCACACAAATTATATTAATCATTCAAAAAATATTTTAAAATCTGTTGGAAAATATGTTTACGAAAATTTAAAATCAAACAATGTTTTAATTAATAAACCACAAGGTGGATTTTATCTGTTACCTGAATTTATTAATAAAAAATTTTCAACATCAACTGAATTGTGTAATAATATTTTAAAAGAAACTGGGGTAGCATTATTGCCGGGTTCAGATTTTGGTTTTTCTGAAACAAAAATGTTAGCTAGATTAAGCTACACAGATTTTGATGGAGAAAATTTTATGAATAGCACTGTTCATAATGAGGAAATTAATTTTGAAAAAATTAAAAAATACGCTCCGAAAATAATTGAGGGCACAAATAGACTTAAAGACTGGTCAAATAACTAAAATACAACCTAAGATATTATAATAATTCTAAACTAGACATCATTCATTTTAATAGGTACATTTTTATATTAAATAATACATGGGGGAAAACATGAAAAAAATGATAACTACATTTTCTGCTGTTTTAGCTCTTGTTATTTCTACGTTTACATTTTCAACTGTAGCAAAATCTGCTGAGTTCTTTACAATAGGAACTGGTGGACCTACTGGAGTTTATTTCCAAACAGGAAATGCTATTTGTAAAATGTTGCATAAATCAGCAATAGCAAAAGAACACGGAAGAAAAAAAGGTATAGATAAAGCATACAGATGTACAGCTCCATCAACGGGTGGATCAAACTACAATATTGGTCAAATCAAAGAAGGTGAATTTCAATTTGGTGTAGCACAATCTGACTGGCAATTTCATGCCGTTAATGGTTCAAGCAAATGGGAAGGAAAACAGTTTAAAGGATTAAGAGCTGTTTTTTCAGTTCACAATGAACCTTTCCAAATTTGGGCTAGAAAAAAAGCAAAAGTAAAAGACTTTAATGGTTTAAAAGGTAAAGTTGTTAACATAGGTAACCCTGGTTCTGGTCAAAGAGGAACAATGGAAGAGCTTATGAAAGCAATGGGAGTAGATAACAGTTTCTTTAAATCTACAACTGAACTTACTTCATCTGAACAAGTTAAAGCACTTTGTGACGGTAAAATAGATGCGTTTGGTTATTCAGTAGGATTTCCGAATGGTGCTATGGAACAAGCAGCTACTTGTGGAGCTAAAGCATTACCAATTAATTTAACAGGTGGACCTGTTCAAGGTTTAATTGATGGTGCAGATTATTATGCTTCAGCAACGATACCAAAGGGCACTTACACTGGACAAAAAAAAGATGTAACTACTTTTGGAGTTAAAGCTACTGTTGTTACTAGCAATGCAGTTGAAGCAGATCTTGTTTATTTAGTAGTAAAAGCAGTTTTTGAAAATTTTGACGATTTTAGAAAACAACATCCTGCTTTTGCACCTTTAAAAAAGGAAGATATGATAGCTGATGGTTTATCAGCACCTTTACATGAGGGCGCTATTAGATACTATAAAGAAGCTGGATTGATGTAATCTAGTTAATAAAAATTAAAAGGCCCGATATTTATATTGGGCCTTTTTTTTTGTTAGTATATGATTTCAATATGAATCAACCAGTCAATACTAATATACAAGCAAAAATTGATGAGGATCTCTCACCTACAAAAAGACTTACTGGTTTTCATCTAAAAATTGTTTCTGCAATAGCAATTATTTGGTCATTTTTTCAGCTTTGGTACGCATCTCCATTCCCATTCATGTTTGATTTTGGAATGTTCAAAGGCTTACCAGCAAGAGCAATTCATTTAGGATTTGCTCTCTTATTAGCGTTTTTAGTTTTTCCAACTTTTAAAAGAGGGAAAGTTAACTTCATTGATATTATGATTGGAATTATTGGGATATCATGTTGTCTTTATATCTATTTTTTTTATGATGACTTAATTGATAGAGGTGGTGTTCTACACATATTAAAATATAACAACTACAATATTCCGATTGAATTAATAATCGGTTCAACCGGTATTTTAATTTTATTAGAAGCCACAAGAAGAGTAATTGGAATACCATTAGTAATTATTGCAGTCTGTTTTCTGTTATTTTCTTATTATGGACAGTACGCTCCAGAAATCATATCTCATGGGGGATTATCTTTAAAACGACTTGTGGGATTTCAATGGTTTGACCAAGAAGCTATTTTTGGGATTCCTATTGGAGTTTCTGTAGATTTTATATTTCTATTTGTATTATTTGGTGCTTTTTTAGAAACAGCAGGGGGAGGAAAGTATTTTTTAGATTTAGCATTTGCAATGGTTGGTAAAACAAGAGGAGGTCCAGCGAAAGCTGCTATTCTTGGATCTGGAATGACTGGAATGATTTCAGGATCTTCTGTTGCCAATACAGTTACTACTGGAACATTTACAATTCCAATAATGAAACAAACAGGATTTTCAAAAGAAAAAGCTGGTGCAATAGAAGTTGCATCGTCAGTTAATGGACAAATCATGCCACCTGTTATGGGTGCAGCCGCATTTGTAATGGCAAGCTTTATAGGAGTTACTTATTTTGAAATAGTAAAACATGCATTTTTACCAGCAATAATTTCATATATAGCTCTTTTTTATATTTCACATCTAGAAGCATTAAAACTTGGATTAAAAGGAATTGAAGAAGATAAATTACCTAAATTAAAAGAAACTTTTTTATCAGGTCTTCATTTTTTAATTCCTATATTTGTTTTAATCTATTTATTGGTTTATTTGAGGCTTACAGCTTCCTACTCAATTTATTATGCAACTATCTCATTAGTTTTTGTAAATCTTTTGTACAAAATTGTTATTTCAAGAAAGAATAATAATTATAAAGAAAATTTATCAATCTGGTATAATGAAACTGTTGTTGGGCTTCAGAAAGGAGCAATTAACATGATTGCTGTTGGAGTTGCAATAGCAACAGCTGGAGTAATTGTTGGAGCGGTTGGATCAACCGGGTTAAGTACAAATCTAATTATTGTTATCGAATCAATTGCAAAAGATAATGTTGTTATTTTACTCTTTTTAACAATTATTTTATGTTTGTTGCTTGGAATGGGGTTACCGACTACCGCAAATTATGTTGTTGTTGCATCACTAATGTCTATGGTGCTTGTTGATGTTGGAAATGCATCAGGTTATATTTTTCCTCTAATAGCTGTTCATTTATTTGTTTTTTATTTTGGTTTAATGGCTGATGTCACACCGCCTGTTGGTTTAGCATCTTATGCTGCTGCAGGAATATCTGGAGGAGATCCATTAAAAACAGGTGTTCAAGCATTGTGGTACAGTTTAAGAACTGGAGTTTTACCTATTGTATTTTTATTTAATCACGAACTATTATTAATTGGTATTGAAAATATATGGCATGCAATATTAGTAATTATAACATCATTAATAGGAATATTGGTTTTTTCAGCAGCCACACAAGGATGGTTTATAAATAAATTAAGATGGTTTGAAATAATAATCTTTTTTGTAATATCCATATCATTTTTGTCACCAGAATTTGTTTTAAATAAATTTTATCCAAAATTTAATTACGTAAATTTAAATGATGCTAATATAGTTACTTTTCAGCCCAAAAAAGATGTTCATATAAAAATTACAAGACCGAGTCCATATGGAGAAAGATATAAATTATTTGAAATTAAAAAAGGAACATTTGATGAAGAATTTAGCTTAGAAAATTATGGTCTAACCTTAGTTAATAAAGATAATAAAATTATTGTTGATACACTTAATTGGAAAGGCGAGGCTAAAAAAAGTGGTTTAGAGATGGATGATATCATCACTGAGTTAAAGACAGAAAATTTTGATCGACCAAATAAAGATGTAGTTTATGTATTTTCATTTATTTTATTACTAATATTTGGTTATTTTAATTACACAAACTATAGGATTAGAAAAAACTAAAACTATCTTTGGTATTCAACAAATTTTTTAAGAGAGAGATTTAAAAATTTTTCATAAATCAAACCTTTGTTTTTTAATTTTGAACCATTCAAATAAGATTTATTCATTTTAAAATCATAAGATGGCTCAAAAAAGAAAGGTATAGACATTCTTTTTTTTTTATTCCAAAGTACACGGTGGTTTGTAGCTTTAAATTTTCCTTTACTTAAGAATTCTAATGCTCTTCCAGTATTTACCACTAAGGTATTTTTATTAAATGGAACATCGTACCATTTTTGATTTTTTCTATTTTGTACTTGGAGACCACCTTTTTTATCCTGATAAAGAACTGTAAATATACCGCTATCAGCATGAGTTTCACATCCAAGAGCAACACCGTCCTGTTTTGATATCTCAATAGGTTTTGATTGATTAGGATAGTAGTTAAATCTTAAAGTACTTAATGTTTTATATCTCGAAAATGCATTTTTTGAAATTTTAATATCTTTATTGTAAAGCTTAATTATTCCTTGAAATAGAATTTCACACAGATCGTAAATATCATCAAAATAATTTGATAATATTTTTATTGAACTTTTATCTATAGATTTATTTAGATCAATATACTCTATATATTGATTTTTAATATTATTGGCATATTTTTTTGTAACTTTTAGATCACCAATATCCAAGCCTTCTTTTCCATTCACATCATTTGGAAAATATCCTCTATAAATATTTTTATTTTTAGAATTCCATTTTTTTGGTGAAAGTTTTCTTTTATTTTTTTCAGATGAATTGAAGAATTTATTTCCTACATTGCATATATTTTTTATTTTTTTTTGACTTATGCCGTGACCAGTTACTTGAAAAAAGCCAATATCAATACAAGCTTTTTTAATTTTATTTATTGCTTTAATTGAATTAGGTTTTTCGAAACCATTTTTTACTATCGAAGAAATATTTATTGTAGGAATTATATTTTTTGTCATTTATCTTAAAGGTTTTTCAGTAGCAATTAATTGTTCCTGGGCTTTTTCACGCATAAAAATATAAATACCACTAGATACAATTATTAGTATTCCAATGACTGTATTTAAGCTTGGTATTTCATTAAAATATATCCAACCTATTAAAGGTGACCATAATAATATTGAATATTCAAAAGGAGATACTACTGCAGGAGATGCTATGCTGTAAGCGGTAAATAAAAGAAGAAAAGCTACAGTAGCTGTCAATCCACATGTAGCCATAAATAATATACTAGATTCTAAGTCTACAAACCATTCTCTAAAGATAAATTGGGAAGCTGGATGATCTGAAGTATTATATTGCCCATCTCCAATTAAAAAATAGAAAATAGTACTAAAAATTATCGCTCCAAAATAAAAAGTAAATGTTTGAGTGTAAACACTATCTTTCTCAGAGGTTTTTTTTATAATTATCATTGATAACGAATAACAAAATGCACACATAATTGGTAATAAACTTAGATAATTAAAATTATTAAAATCAGGATTTAAGGTTATGTATACACCAATAAAGCCAACAACTACTGCAGACCATCTTCTTATTCCTATCTCTTCTTTTAAAAAGAAATGAGCAAATATTGTAATTAAAAAAGGGGTAACGAAAAACAAGGCTGTTGCAAACCCTAAAGGCAATACAGTTAATGAAACATAAAAAGAACTAAATCCGAAAAAGAAAAGAATTACGCGGCACAAAGTTAAAAGAGGATATTGAGTTTTAAATACTATTTTTTCATTTTTGAGTTTTAAAAATATTAAAATAAGCCCAAAGCTAACTAAAGTTCTTATTAAATAAACTTCGTAAAGTGAAACAAAATTAAAAATATGTTTCATAATCCCGTCTTGCACTGAAAAAACCATCATTGCTATCAGTATTAAAATTATTCCTCTGGGATTATTATTTTTTTTAGACATTAGCCCATATATCACAGAATTATTAAGATTAAGATAAAATTATTATTGCTTAGGAAAATAATCTTGCAAGTCGCCTTGTCTATAAACATCTGTTGTACTGCAATGCAAACTTCCACCAAAGCCATAAGCTTCTCTAAAATCTACAGGCAAAACTTCCATACCTAGTTTATCAAGCTGTTCAGCTTGATAAACTTCACTTTTTTCTACACATACTGTTTTTGGATCTAAAACTAAAATATTCATTGATAACCATATTGAATAATAAGTAAGAGGAGGTGGAGAATTATGTGCTGGTTGTGCTGCTTCAATAATTTCCCAACCGTTATCTTCAAAAAGTTTTCTTTGCTCTTTAGGAAGTTTTCTTACAGGGTTATTTAATATTAGACCAGGTCTGATCGGAGTAAAAGTTGCATCTATATGAATAGGGTAAGGATCGCCTGGAAAATTTACAGTGTGAACACGATGATCAGGAAAATGTCTTTTTAACCAATCTATACCTTTTAAATTTGTCGTAAAACCATGTTGAACAATCAAGTCTTTACCAAACCTTAAAATATCTGCGGCATCAAATAAAGGCTCTTCTTCAGTTGTTACAAAATATTTTTTTTCTGCCCATTCCAATCGTTGTTCAATACTTACTTCATCAGACAAATAATTTTTATGGTAATCTTTATCTGTCAACCTAGGTTTAGGAGCAGACTCATGTTTCATATTTGGATCTTCCATAAAGTATTGTTGTATTAATGGTCTATAAGCTAAATATTCAAACCATCTACATCGAAAGCTCATCGTCGCTTCTAGCATTTCTTTTCCAACGGTAATAATTACATCTCTTGATGGCATACATCCAAACATATGCTCAGCCTTCCAGTCAGGTGTAGCAATCTTTTCATCAAATTTTAAAGGGATTGGTCTGTCGACTCTGACTCCTCTACTTTCTAGTGTTTTTACAAACTTATCTAAAAGTTCATTTGCTTTATCTATAGAGTCCTGAGTTCTTCTGCCATGCTTTCCTTTCATAACTGAATCAGGAGGAATTTTTACATCAACAGCGGGTTCGGGTGCTGGAATACAACAATTATCTGCCCTACCAACAATTACATGTTTTAAGGGATCCCATTCATTCCAGCTACTAACTATAGTTTTTTTCATTTTATTAAATTATATGTCTTATAAGCATTAATTTAAATAAAAAGAAATAAACCAATCAACTTATTGCATAGCTGTATTTACTGAATAGCATTTTAAGTGAATTAGTTAACAAATATTGTGCATGAAATGGAAAAAAACAAAATAAAAACAAGGTTTAAAGCAAGGATCAGAAAAAATAGACAGATCATTAATAAACAATTGAGTGATTTTTTTGATTGGGTCAAAGGAGCAGAATTAGTAAGTCTAAAAGAGTGCAATACTATTGAAGATCCAGTAAGACCAGAATTAGATAACGAATTTAGGACAAGTTATGGAAGAAAAATTTATGGAGTAAAATACAAGAATGAAATTTATGCAATAATGTGTTTTGCTTTTACGAACAAAGTCCCGAAAACAGTAAAAGAATTAGATAACTTAAGCAAAGATGCTTTTTTACAAAGTGCTCTTAGAGACCAAAAAGTTGGACAAATTGCTATTGCATATACTGTCTGGTCTAAAAAAAAAGGTGGAGGAAAATTAATTGTAAAAGAAGTGTTTAAAATGATTAAAAAATCAAATCATTTAAATAGATTGGTAACTTTATCACCATTAACAGAAATGGCTACTAATTTTCATTTAAGAAATAAAGCAAAACTAATAAGCGTAAATGAAACAACACAGAATTTTGAATATACAAAATAAAATAAATACTACTTAATATAATCAAAAATTTTATTAAGTTTTTTGTACTTTTCTTATCCAGAATTGATACATGTTAGAAAAAGTATCTTGATTACTTTTTTCAAATTTATCCCAGTTATCTAAGGAAATATACTTTTTATCTTTATGAAATAATTTTGAAAATTTATTTTTGATTGATGGATTTATAAATCCAAGGAATTCTAAATTTAAGTCTGTTAAAATTTTAGAGATTTCAGGTAAAGTAAAACGATGTTCCTGGACGTGGAACATCAAATCTCTTGCCATTGATGTTGAATAAAAATCTTTGATATTAAATATTCTCAGGAGTGACGGGTCTTCTTTTTCGTTGTTAATAGTTTCTCGAAAATTTCGAATATCTTCAGTTGTTTTTTTGATTTTTTTTCTTTTAATAAATTCTCTCGCTTTAACCACATTTCGTCTTGCAATTTCGCTGTATAAACCTAATTTTAAAAATCCATTGGGTTTTAATAAATCTAATAATATTTTAAGTCCTTTTATAGGATCTTTCATATGATGTAGAGTTCCTACACATTCTATAACATCAAATTTTTTATTTAAATTCTTTAATTGTAAAATATCTGCATGCAGAAATTCTATATTTTTAAAATCTAGCTCTAAAGCCTTCCTCTTTGCATAAGCAAGACTTTTTAGACTTAAATCAATTCCAAGTATATTAGCGTTTAGATATCTTTCCGCTGAAGCTATGTGCTGTCCAGTTCCACAACCCGCTATAAGAACATTTGGATTAACAAATTTATTACTATGTTCAATTCGATTAGGCTTTATTTCTTCATTTAATTGAAATAAAAAATTGGCGTGAGAATACTTATTAGTATATCTCCATCTAGGATAAGGGTGTTCTTCATATTGTTCCCTTACTTTCTTAGATACACTATCAATAATTTTATCAAAAGATTTAATTGAATTTGCTAATTTAATTTCATCCAAAGGTTCTTTAATATGTATAGCAATTAAATCATTAAACAAAATATTTTTTGACTTGTAGTTTATTAATTTATTAATAATTTTTTTTGAAGAATACAAAGGAATATAACATCCTAAGATGGCTATCTCTACTTCATTAATATCTTTGTTATTTATAATTTTATTATTTAACTGATTAACATAACTAATTTCTTTTTTAGACTGAACATAAACATACTCATTTAGAAAACATTGTTCAGAAAGTGAAAGAATAAAATCAAAAGATTCTTCCCAATTATTTACATTTGAATCGATTAAACTAAAAATTATTTCGTTTCTAAGTTTAGTAAGTAATTTTTCTAAAAATTTATCAGCTATTAAAGACTTTTGGAGCATTAAAAGAAAAAGTTCTTCTTTTAATAAGTTTTTTATAACTTTGTTCTTTAACAAAGAAGAGTTTGAATTAACAGCTTTTGTTATTTGATTTTCATTTTCTCCAAAAAATAAAAGCAATTTTGAGATATGAAAAATATCATTATGATTTATATTATTTTTTCTGTATAGAAATAAAACTATATCCTTAAAATCGTTACTATTAGTTTCAGTTATATTACCTAATTTAATTGATTTAAGTAAATCTGATAGACCATTTACTATTATACTGTTGGGAACATTCGAAATTGCTTTTTTATAAACATTTATTGCTTTTCTATGTTCTCCTAATTCTTGCAATGCTATCCCAAGGTTATTATATGCTTTAGCGTAATCTGTTTTAAGATGAATTGTCTTTTCATAACAAACTATTGCTTTTCTATGCTCTCCTAGTTCTTGTAGTATTCTTCCAAGATTATAGTGGGCATCTGTATAATTGGATTGGCTTTGAATTGCTTTTTCATAATTAGTTATTGCTTTTTTATGCTCTCCTAATTCTTGCAACGCGATTCCAAGATTATTATGTGCTTTAGCATAACCAGGTTTAAGATGAATTGCTTTTTCATAATTAGTTATTGCTTTTTTATGCTCTCCTAATTCTTGCAACGCGATTCCAAGATTATAATGAGCATCTGTATAAGTAGGATCAATTTGAATAGCTTTTTCAAAACTATTTATTGCCTTTTGTTCTTCTTTTAATTTTGTAAGAATTATCCCAAGATTATTATGTGCTTTTTCATAATTGGGTTTGAGCTTAGTTGCTTTATAAAGTAATGGCTTCGCTAAGTTAAATCTTTTTGTCTGAGCTAATAATTTACTCAAATTATATATCGATTCAAAATGATTAGGATCTTTTTTTAATATTTTATTATAAAGATCTTCAGCAGCCTCAAGATTATTTTTTTTATGATTTTGTAAAGCTAGAACAAAAGTTTCTTCCATGCTTAAACAGTATTCAATATAAGATCTGAAGCTTTTTCGGCAATCATTAGAGTAGGGGCATTTAAGTTTGCGCTAGGAATTTCTGGCATAACCGAAGCATCTACAACTCTTAAGTTCTGTATTCCTTTAACTTTTAAATTTTCATCAACCACTGCCATATCATCAACACCCATTTTGCAAGTACCACATGGGTGATAAGCAGTTTCTGCCTTTGATCTAATATATTCATCCAATTCATCATCGTTTTGTTTATCAGAACCTGGGCCAACTTCTTTACCTGAATGTTTTGCTAAAGATGGTTGAGATAAAATTTTTCTTGCAACATGAATGCATTCTCTAGTTTGTTTTAAATCGTCTTCATCTTCTAAATAATTAAATAAAATTTTTGGATAATCATAAGGGTCAGAAGAATTCAGAGTTATTTGTCCTCTGCTTTTTGGATGATTTGGACTTGCATGAAGTTGATATCCATGTGAACTAGGATTAACTAAACCATGATCAATAACAAATGATGGAAAAAAATGAAATTGTATATTTGCTATTTCTCTCTCAGGGGAAGATTTTGCAAACCCACCAGCTTCTAAAAAAGATTTTGAACAAGGACCTGATTTAGATAAAAACCACTGAATACCAGCTAAAACTTTTGGAACTAATTTTGTATAAGTATAAAGAGTGTTGGGGGTTTTACATTCTTGCATAATGTATGTTTCCAAATGATCTTGAAGGTTTCTGCCAACTCCTTTAACATCATTAACAACATTAATTCCTTTTTCCTTCAAATGATCTGAATTGCCAACTCCTGAAAGCATTAATAATTGTGGAGAATTAATTGAGCCACCACTTAATATTACTTCTTTTTCAGCATAAACTTTTTCAACTTTATT
>CACJRJ010000018.1 GCA_902595725.1 uncultured Pelagibacteraceae bacterium | reverse complement strand
AGAAGACACTGCTTTTTTATTAGAGAAAGATACGTTTTATAAATCTATTAGAGTTAATGATTTTGTTTATTTTTCAAAAGGTCTTTTAATAATAGTTGCTCCTCTTATTTTTCATAATGAAGAAACTTTATCTATTTTTAAATTACTTGGTGCAGACAGTTTATTTCTTTTGAAATTTCAAAATGACTTGATGTGGGAGTATCACAAAATTTTAGGATGGATTTCATTTATTGGGTATATTGTTTTTTTGCTTATAAATTTTAGAGATGGAGACTATGAAGCTGCTCACTGTTTTGATTTTATACCAATTGTAATACTTAATACAGTGCTTACACCCTTGTTAGCTTTTACAATTTATTTTTGTTTTATTCATTCTTTTAAACATTCTGTATCTCTGATTTATCTTTTAGATAATAAAAACTTTAAAAATGGTGTTAAAAAATTTTTTAAAAAAGCATTACCTTTAACTTTGGTCACAGCAATATTGTTTATATTTAGTGTTTATATTCTTACAAATTACTATGTTTTGGATGATGCTATATTGAAGGTAATATTTATTGGTTTGGCGTCTTTGACCTTTCCACATATATTGCTCGAATATTTAATTGAAAAAAATGAAAAATAAAGAAATTAAAGTTTTACTTGCAGCTCCACGTGGATTTTGTGCTGGTGTGGAACGGGCTATAGAAATAGTAAAAAAAAGTATTAATAAATATGGGGCACCTGTTTATGTAAGACATGAAATTGTTCACAATAAACATGTGGTTGATGGTCTAAAAGAAATTGGCGCCATTTTTGTAGAAGAACTAGATGAAATAAAAGATAAAACTAGACCAGTAATTTTTTCTGCTCACGGTGTTCCAAAAAAAGTCCCTATTGAAGCAAAAAATTTTAAAATGGAATATGTGGATGCGACATGCCCGCTTGTATCAAAGGTTCATAGAGAAGCTGAAAATTTAAATAAAAATGGATTACAAATTTTGCTAATTGGTCACAAAAATCATCCAGAAGTTATAGGAACAATGGGTCAAATTCCTGAAGGTGAAATAGATCTTATTGAAAATGTTAATGATGCAAATAATTATGAAAATAAATCTAAAAAAAAATTAGCTTTTGTTACCCAAACAACTCTTTCGGTTGATGATACAAAAGAAATAATATCAGCTTTAAAGAAAAAATTTCCAGAAATTAAAGAGCCAAAAAAAGAGGATATCTGTTATGCAACAACAAATAGGCAGGCTGCTGTTAAAAAAATTGCAGAAAAGTGTGATATGTTTTTTGTTGTTGGAAGCAGAAATTCATCTAACTCTTTAAGATTGGTAGAAGTTGCAAAAAACTCTGGATGCACAGATTCGAGATTAATTCATTCTGAAAGCACTGTACCTTTTGAGGAAATTGAAAAATATAAAACTATAGGAATTTCATCAGGGGCTTCTGCACCTGAAATATTAGTTGATAACTTTATAAATAATTTAAAAAAAAAATTTACAGTAGCTATAGAAGAAATAGAAATAGTTAAGGAAAATATAACATTTAAAATTCCTGGAAAATTAAATTAGATGGCAATTTATACAAAAATTACTTCGAAAGATATTCTATTAATTGAAAAAAATTATAATTTAGGAAAAATAGTTTTTTTTAAGGGTATTAAAAAAGGAATTGAAAATACTAATTATCTTTTAAAAACAAAAGACAAAAAATTCATACTTACACTTTTTGAAAGAAGGGTTCATAAAAAAGATTTACCTTTCTTTATGAATCTAATGGATAAGTTAAGTAAATATAAAATTAATTGTCCAAAACCCCAAAAAAACAAAAGGGGAAGTTTTTTAATTAAAATTAAAAACAAAACAGCCTCTATTGTTTCCTTTGTTGAGGGAAAAGATAAGTTAAAATTAAACCCTAAAAACTGTTACGAAATTGGTAAAAATATTGCTAAATTTCACAGAGCAACTAAAAAAATTAAACTTTATAGAAAAAATTCTTTATCTTTAAAAGATTGGCCAAAATTATTAAATAAAATTGGAAATAAATCCAAAATTATAAGCCCCAATTTAAATATTTTAATGAAAAATAGTTTTCTACAAATAAAACATAAATGGCCAAAAAATTTACCTTTTGGAATTATTCATGCTGATTTATTTATTGATAATATCTTTTTTAAGAAAAACAAATTTCACGGATATATAGACTTCTATTTCGCGTGTAATGATTTTTTAATGTACGAAATTGCTATTTGTATAAATGCGTTATGTTTTGATAAAAAAAATAATAAATTTGTATTTAATAAGAAAAAATCAAAAAATCTTATTAAAGGTTATTCAAAAATAAGAGGGCTCTCTGATAAAGAAAAAAAATCTCTAAATGTTTTATGCAAAGGTGCGGCTCTAAGATATTTATTAACAAGAACTTATGATTACTTAAATACTCCAAAAAGTGCTATTATTAAGATAAAGAATCCAAGAGAATATATTCAAAAACTTAAGGTTCATAATCAATTTAGCAATTTTAAAAATTATTATAATTAAATGATTAAAATTTATACTGATGGTTCTTGTTTAGAAAATCCAGGAAATGGTGGATGGGCAGCAATAATAATTGATGATGGAAAAAAAACTCAGATAAAGGGTAGTAAAAAAAATACTACAAATAATCAAATGGAATTACTCGCTCCTATTGAAGCATTAAAGAAAATTCCCAAAGGTAGTCGGATTGAAATTTTTACAGACTCTAAATATGTAAAGTCAGGAATAACGGAGTGGATACATAATTGGAAAAAAAACGGGTGGAAAACTGCAGACAAACAACCAGTTAAAAATAAAAAACTTTGGGAAGAGCTAGATCTTCTAAATAATGAATTTAAAATAAGTTGGAATTGGGTAAAAGCACACTCTACTGATCAATTAAACAATGAAGTAGATTTAATTGCTAGAGAAGCTGCGAATTTATAAAATATTTGGAATAAGAATATGCAATATTTTTTTGCTCCTTTAATTGTTTTAATTATATTCGTATTTATCATGATGATGGTTTGAAATAAATATTTTACAGAATGCATAATATAGTTTAATAATTAACTATGAGTTTTACTCAGTCAATAGAATTATGTTTTAAAAAGTTTTCTGTTTTTGATGGAAGGGCAAGAAAATCTGAATTTTGGTGGTTTCAATTATTCTGTATAATTGCACAAATAGTTGGGGCATTACTTGATTATTTATTTGGCTATAGTGAAACTGGAGCATTTGAATGGGTAGCATACATAATTATACTATTACCAAGTTTAGCAGTTGGTGCGAGAAGACTTCATGATACTGGTAGATCAGGTTGGTGGCAACTTTTATATCTTACAATTATAGGTATTATTATTCTTATAGTTTGGTGGGTTGCTGATGGAGATAAGAAAAATAATAAATTCGGACAACCAATTAAGATAAAAAAAAGTTAAAAACACCTGGCAACAGAACGCCCCTTTTAAACTACTTTATTTTTTCTTCGCTCTTTTCTCCAAAGTATAAAAAATAACAGAATTAATGCTGGTTGCAAAAAAACAAAAATAATAATGTTTATCGCCTCATATGATATTCCTATTAAATTTGCAAAATCAACCAGAACTATTACACAAACTTTAAAAACAAAGTCTATTAATTCAAACCCTGAATTTCCCATACTATTGTAAGCATCTATATATTTGTTCATAGTCAAAATATAATATTTTTTTCTAAAAAGTATTGTCCAAATTTATAATTTATCTTGGACAAGAATTTATCCAATTAAACATTATATTAAGATCATGATTAAAAATAAAATAAATAAATGGATCTTGTTTTTATATTTTTTAACTGTAGGTAACTACGCACATGCAAGAGTTATAAATGTCAACTCTTGCCCAGTTCCTTTTGACTTCACAGTTGCAGACTTTTGTGTGTTAAGTACGATTGGAATGTGGATTGCAGTTCCAGCAATAATCTTTGCTGTTTATGTAGGTTTCGCCTTGTTTACAGGGATAATAAGAAGTATATTTTCGAGATAATTTAGTTAGGTGCCCTTAATAATGGGGCACCTGGCAACAGAACGCCCCTTGGCATCTTATATTTATCAACAATTATTTAGTAAAATTTTAATCTATCCGCTCTGTGTCCGCACTCAGCTCTGACTATTTAAGTATGTTGCAATAGCGAGTGCTGTTAGTTCAATTATTATTATTGCTTCAATCATTAAAATGGGAACTTGTTAATCTTTTTACATGTATAAAAGTCTTGACTGGACATTCTTTTATTTGTGGTTTCATCATAAACATTATTCCAATAATTAACTAAAACCAAGTTAGTTTTATTAAAAGTATAAGAATCAAATACATCAGCTCCATCTTGTTTACTTTTCGACTCAAACCCTAAATATAAATGCGTAGCATTTTCTTGTTTGAATGGTAGTTCCGCGTTGTGAACCTTAATTTCTTTACAATTTCCTAGTGCACAATTTTTTGCAACCCAAACTCCAGCTTTGTATAAATATTTTTTTTTATCAAAATCTAAAGAATAGTAAGCATAAAAATCTTGATCTTGATCAAGTGGCTCATCTTCTTTGCATTCTAATAGGACAGGTTTTGCATAAGCATTACCACATAATAACAAACTCAGAACCACGATCCCTAAAAGCTTTTTCATTTTTTTTCTTTTATCAATTCAAGATATTCATAAAGTTTTCTCCATTTATGATCGTCATCTATTGCGTTAAAAAACGAAAGGTACAACGATATATAAACCAAGCATATTAATATTCCTATTTGAACTATAAGTGACCAATCCATTATAATCTCCTCCTTTTAGATAATTTAATCCTAGCACAAATATTCTGTCCGCACTATATCCGTACTTGGATTGCAAAATCTCACTTTTCAATTCAAATTATTCACGAATAATGGTACTTTGTTCGGGGCACCTGGCAACAGAACGCCCCTTATTTAATATATGCCATTTACGCCATACCACATAGTTGCAGGAACATCAGTTAAATCAGTTTTTCCAAAATATTTTAGTTTTTCAACATTTACTTTAACAAATGTTTTAATAGATTGTGAGGCGCTCTATTACTATTTCACAACCGGTGTTTTTTCACATAAATTTTTTCATACAATCTTTGGAGTATCAATTGTTGCTATTATTTGTGCAACATTAGGTAAACCTGTTTGTGAATTTGGTTTAAGAATTTGGAATAAAACTTTAAAGATGGAGAATATTAAATGGTTTAAAACTGAAATAAAAATAAATATTTTTTCCTCATGGATTGGAGCAATTACTGGTGCTTTATCACAATTAATATTTGATAGTATTATGCACAGAGATATGACACCTTTGTTTCCATTTAGTAATCAAAATATATTTCTAAGAATAGTTTCTGTTGAAAACCTGCATTATATTTGTCTTGGATTATTTGTAATTGGCGTATTTATTTATTTATCAAAGAAAGTTTTTTTTAAATAATATCGAGGGTGAGCAACAGAACGCCCCTTAAAATTAAATTAAAAAACTAGATCCTAAGAAGATACTTAATATAGCACCACCACATTTCACTATTACAAAAAGTTCGGTAAGTGATGACCAAAGTTTTCTTCCCTTATATATTTGTGCTGAACGCCAGGTAGCAACACCCCAAATGATATATATAGGAAGTGAAATATATGCCATAATTGCAAAACCTCCTGCATCGTTAAATAAACCTAATGCATCTAAACCAAAAATCATTCCAATAATTAATAGACGAAAAAATACTACTCCTAATATCCAAACATTAAACCACATAGGAGTTTGACCTAACCAAAACTTTTTCAACATAACAATTTTATAATATAATTTACTGTATCTAATTAAACTATTAAATATTTTCTTCAACGAAGTCCAAAGGCAAACCTTGGACAAAAAAAGGAGGTTTCTCAACGAAGTTTTCAACGAAGTAGTTTTAATAAATAAGCAAATATGCTATTTTCTAATCAATTGCCGGGCAACAGAACGCCCCTCAAAAACTTTAATTTTTATATCCTGAGCAATATTTTGCTGCAGTTCTATGCGAATAATTATTTTCTATCAATTTATCCATACAATTTGCCAGAGGATCATTTAAAGATGATAAATAAATTCCTACAGAAACTATTATTGCTCCAATTATAATTGCATTTGGGATATTAATTTTCATTAGTCTAATTCCAATTTCCAAAAAGACCAGAACATTGATTTCCAGTTTGTAACAATAAATAAACCGCCAAGCATATAAAAGCATAAGGAGCAAAGTAAGAAAATTTTCCAAAACCAACTTTACGTGCTAAGTCAAAGTTAAATCTGGATAGCAGAATATCAGTACCTGCTAGTATTGCTAATATTTGTCCTAATGAATGCATTAATTCACACATATTTATTTTTCTCCTTTTTAATCATTAAGAGAAATTTATTTGATTTTTTTTATTAAGTATTGTCCAAATTTATAATTTATCTTGGACAAGAATTTATCCAATTAAACATTATATTAAGATCATGATAAAAAAAATATTTGGTTCAACCCAAAGCATGCTGATTTATATAATTAGTTGCTTGGTCGTTATAATTGTTGGTTACTACAGAGGTGTTGGATGGAGTGGATTTGAGATTATTTCAGTTCCATTTCTGGGATTAATGATCTGGGGTGCAATAATGGTTGTGTTAGGAAAACTTTAGGACACCTGGCAACAGAATGCCCCCTTTAAATTAAATTAATATCGATTCTACTATCACTAGTGTTTTTTTTAACAATATTTAGAATATAAAATTTCATCAAGTTCTTTAGACATTAATAATATATTCATTGAGGGTCCATAATACTTATTCTTATTTTTTATAATCATTGAGTAATATTCAACACTTACTTGATCGCTGTAACATCCTGTGCCTAATTTCGTACTTTCAACATATTTCAAAGTACCATTCTCTATTATTTCAATTTTTGGATCATTTTTTTTTTCAAAATATAAATCTAATAAATTTAAAAGCGTACTATCAAATTTTATTAGTTTTTTTGTAAAAGATGTTTCTATGCATTCTGTCAATAATCTTATACTTTCATCTGCGCTAAACTCATCATTCCATGATCTTTCATCGCAACTTTGTGCTATAGACATTCCAATTATTCGATATATTGGTTTTTCTGTTATACCAACTTTTTCATTACTTTCGTAATAAAACATTCCTTGATCTATAAACGATGTATAATACAATTTTCGTTTTGCTGTATTTGCTTCTAAAAGTTTTTTATTTTGGATAAGTTCATGTTTGCTAAAATGATCTAATAGATTATCACCAATACTAATACCGTTAATTTCTATATCTTCTATTTTGCTAATATCATTTGCAAAACCAACATTGCAAAACATCAAAACCAGAAAGATGTATAGAAATAGTTTTTTCATAAAGTAAGTTTAATCAAATACTGCTATGTACCTCAAACACAAATCTATTACAAAAAAACCTTAAATTACTATGTACCTAACTATGTACCTTTTCAAAAAGTTATATTTTATGGTACTATCTGACCGACGCCGGGAAACAGAACGCCCCTTTTTAAATAAGGATAATATGAATACTATAATTGCTCTAATAATTGTACTTCCATTAGCATATCTCTTTTACTTTTTTTTATTTAGAAGTGGTGAAAAAGTTGGAGAAAGTAAATTAAGATTTATAAAAAATCAAAAATTAAGAGGTTTTGTTGGAATAATGATTGTGTGGGGAATTATAGTAGGAATCATAAATATTATTTTTACAATTTTTTAAAAACAAATACCTGTCAACAGAACGCCCTATATAAAATTATTGACTATTTTTTAATGAGATGATTAGGTTAACTAATGACTAAAAAAGCAAAAATAAAAGAAAAAACTAATTGGTCTGACAAAATAGTTACGGGTGCAGCAATTATTGGTGCAATTATATTTGGAAGACTGTTTGGATTTGCAGGTATTGGTGCTGCAGTAGCAGGTTGGTTTGTTTACAACAAAGTAAAAACTAATAATTTTTTTTTAGGAATAATCGCTGGAATTATTTCAGGAATAGTTGCTTACTTTGTATTAGCATTAGTTTTAGTATCTTTAATAGCACAAATCTAAATAAGGGCACCTGGCAACAGAACGCCCCTAAATATTATGTCTGAAATAAAAAAACATCGACACGAAACTTATTCTGAAGCGAAAAAATCATTTCTTTATAAAATATTTCAAAAAATTACCTTAAATGCTCGTAATGATTTTTTTAATCTATTTCTAGTCAATAATAATTATTCTAAATATAAAAGTGTTATTGACATAGGAAGCACACCTTCCATGGATAAAGAACAGAATACTTTTTTAGAAAACATAAAGGATAATCAAAACGTAACATGTTTATCAAATCAGGATTGTAGAATTTTATTAAAAAAATATAGAAATATCAAAAATATTATTATTGGTGATGCTAGAAGTACAATGTTAGAAAAAGATTCTTTTGACATAGCACACTCTAACGCAACTATTGAACATGTAGGTTCATTTGAAAATCAAGTATCATTTGTTAGAGAAATGATTAAAATTTCAAAAGAAAGTGTTTTTATACAAACACCAAATAGATTTTATCCTATAGACTTCCATACAATTTTACCATTTATCCATTGGTTACCAAAAAAAATACATAGAAAAATATTAAAATTTTTAAAAAAGGATTTTTATTCTAAAGAAGAAAATTTAAATCTATTGACTACCAAAGATTTAAAAAAAATTTGTGATATATTAAATATAAAAAAATATAAGATTTTAAAATATAAATTATTGTTTTTAACATCAAATTTAATTCTAACAATTTATAAATAAATTGCTCAGAGCAACGAAGACAACGAAGTCAAAAGACAAAGTGAGGACAAAATAGAGCAATATGACAACGAAGATTACAATGAAGAAATTTCAATTAGTAAGTAAATATGGTAATTATCCTACTTGGGACGAGAAACAGAGCGCCCCTTAATTACTAATCCACGTTGATTCTATTATCTTTTTTAAAAAACTAGAGCATACACTTTAGCATACAACTATTTAATGATGGATCTAATTAAATATTTTTGTAGTTCTACTGAAGTTATATTGATTTTTAAATGATTTCCCTCTGGGGTTAATGGGTAGTGCATACATTCAACCGATACGGCGTCTCCACTATCTACATAAAACTGTGTTTGTTTATATAAAGATCCATCATCACTACCAGTAGGGGAAATATCAAATTTTTTTATTTTACTACTTTGAAACATTGAAGATATTTCTTTTTCAATCTCATCTTGTTTTTTGTAACAACCTTCAATGTCATTCCCAAAATTTACTCTTCCTTGTACACCTTCAATTTTGTATGTTTTATCATTTGATTTATATTCAATTCCTACCCCCTTGTCATACAATTCAGTAGAATATTTGTACACTGTAAGTGTAAATTTTTTATCAGGATAAACGAAACCAACATTTTCTTTGATTTCTTTCTCTGTCATATAATCTAATAAACTTTTTCCTATAGTTATTCCTTCAATTTCAAAATCTTGGATATCGTCAGCAAAAGATGGTGATGAAAAACTGAAGAGAATAAAAAATAAGTAAGTAGAAAGCTTTTTCATAAAGTAAGTTTAATCAAATATTACTATGTCCGCACTTGGATTGCAAAATCTCACTTTTCAATTCAAATTATTGGCGAATAATGATACAAATTTCGGGGTGCCTGATAGATGATGAAAAAAATATTTATATCATTTTTAATTTCTTTGTTTTTTATAACATACACATTTGCAATTGAAAAAATATATTATTGTATTGAAACTGCTTCGACAGGATTTGATGTAGCTGATAATTTCGAGCAAAAAAAATACAAACCTAAAAGATTTAAAGCAGAAATGGATTTTGAAAGAGAATATTTTTCGAGTCCAGATATTTTCATGACACATACAAATTGCTCTTATATGATTGGTGAGTGGAGTCACACCATGCAATGTGATGCTCCTTATGGATCCATGTTTGTCATAAATACAAATAATCTTAAATTTACAACTTTTGACTCAATAGGTATTGCTGGCAATAATGATGATGATATAGCAATCGCACATGGTCAATGTGAGGAATTTTAATTAAAACTAAGAAAAAGAACTCCCATTTAAACTTTGCTTAAAATAAAGTTTTTTACTTCTTCTGTATTATTTTTTAATACTTGAAAATTTTCTTTTTTATCTAGTACATGCTGAAGTTCCTTAGGCAATTTTTCATGTTTATTTATTGCATTATTAATAGCATCAGGAAATTTACATGGATGTGCAGTTGATAAAACAACACAATCATTAAAAGATAGTTTTTTTGCAGCACCTACTCCAACAGCTGTATGAGGATCTAATATTATATTATTTTCTTCGTGATTTTTTTTAATAATTTCTAAAGTTTCTTGTTCATTGCAACTTTCAGATAAAAAATCCTTTTGAATTATATCTAAATTGTTCTTTTCAATTTGATAAGAATTTTGCTTAACTTTTTTCATAATTTCTGCTGTTTTTTCAGAGTCGGAATTATTTACATAGTAAATTAATCTTTCAAAGTTACTTGCTAATTGAATATCCATACTCGGTGACAATGTTTCTTTAACTTCTTTTGAAACATAATCTCCTTTTGAAATGGCTCTATGCAAAATATCATTTTCATTTGTTGCAACAATTAATTTATCAATTGGTAACCCCATTTTCTTTGCAAGATAACCTGCAAAAACATCACCAAAGTTTCCTGTTGGAACAGAAAATGAAATAGTTTCTTTTCCTAATTTAAAATATGAGTAAAAATAATAGACTGCTTGAGCAATAATTCTTGCCCAATTTATGGAGTTTACTCCAGACATATTTATAGATTTAGAAAACTCAAGATCGGAAAACATTTGTTTTACAATGTTTTGACAATCATCAAAGTTTCCATCTATTGCAATATTGAAAACATTGCTTTCTTCAACTGTAGTCATGATTTTTCTTTGAACAGAGGAAATTCTATTATTTGGATGCAGAACAAATATATTTAAATTAGCTTTTCCTTTAATTGCATCTATTGCTGCTGCTCCAGTATCACCAGAAGTTGCAACAACTATATTTATTTTTTTATAATTTTTACTTAGATAGTAATCATATAAATTACCAATGAATTGCATTGCAACATCTTTAAATGCCAATGTTGGACCGTGAAATAATTCTAATAATTTCATCTCTCCAACATTTGAGATTTTTACAACCTCTTTTTCTCTAAATGTTGAATATGATTTTTTAATTAAAGACGAAAGTTCTTTTCTCGAGATAAAATCTGCTGAAAATTGGCTTATTATTTCAGAAGACAATTCATTATAATTTAAATTTTTGAGCTTTAATAATTCTACTTTGTTATATTTTTTTAATGATTTTGGCACATAAAGACCTCCATCATCAGCAAGACCTTTTAAAAAAACTTCTCCAAAACTGTATTCTTTTTCTTTACTTCTTGTGCTTATATATTTCATCTAAGGTATTCATAAACACTCTAGCGGAATTTTTTTGAGGCGCAATCCTTAAATTAAACTGTCGATTAAGAATAATACAAAAATTAAAAATAAATATAAAATTGAATATCCAAAGACTTTTTTTGCTTTATTTAAATCAAATTTATCTTTTTTAAATTTATATAAATCGTAACAGATGTAATTATAATAAATTGTAAGCGCTAAGGAACTGACAAGAAACATTTTTCCAGTAAAACCTATAATATACGGCAATATAATCACAGGCAACATAAACAAAGAATAAACAAATATTTTTTTCTTTGTTTCTTCAATTCCATTTGTAATTGGAAGCATTGGAATTTTTGCCTTTGAATAATCTTCAGCTTTATAAAGGCTTAAGGCCCAAAAATGAGATGGCGTCCAATAAAATATTATTAAAAAAAAAGTGATTGGCTCAAGCGTTAAAGAATTTGTTGCAATGGTCCATCCAATAACTGGAGGTAAGGCACCTGAAGCCCCTCCAATAACAATGTTCTGGGGTGTTTTTCTCTTTAACCAAATTGTGTAAACAAAAAGATAAAATGAAATAGTTACTAATAATAAAAATGCCGATAAAAGATTTGAAAAATAATAAAGTCCACAAACTGAAATAATTGATAGAGCAACACCAAATATTAAAGCATGATCTCTGTTGATTTTTCCAGTTGGTATTGGTCTAAGACAAGTTCTTGTCATTAGTTTGTCCAGGTCAGCCTCATACCACATATTAAGTGCTCCAGCTGCGCCAGCTCCTATGGTAACAAAGAAAATACTTATCAATGAATCAAATAAAGGAATTGTAGTTTGTGAAGTTAATAATCCTACAGCACAAGTAAATATAACCAAAGACATAACCCTCGGTTTCATTAATAATAACAAAGATTTTAAATAAGATGAGGTATTTAAAAATAATGAACTTTTATTTTTTGAAGTAATTGTAGTCAAAATTAATCTACATTCAGGCTAACAAATACAACTAATAAAATTACTCCGATAATGAGAATGTGATTGCCTAAGTCAAAAATTCCTACTTTTGAATTTTTCTTATCAATAAATCTTCTGCTCAAAGGGAGATTGTCGTAAGGATTAATTTTTATTTCTGATGTTTGTTCTTCTTTTTCATTTTCTTCTTTGATTGAAAATCCAAACCACGTTAGATAAATAAATAATAAGAAAAAAATTAAAAAACCAGCTAATATAGTATATCCATCCATTAATAATTATCCTCCTACAACAAAATAAAAAAATCTAGTAAAAACAGTATATTCAAATTCTGCAACCATAAGAAATATAAAACAAGCAATCGCTGTCATTGGCCATAAAAGAACATTAACTAGAGCATATCTTTCCCAATATAAGTGCATAAAGAAAGCCATAATTAATCCTGCTTTTAAAAACATAAAAAATAAAATCAACGACCATCTAAGCATTCCTTGAAATTGATACCAATCTACCATGTATGAAAAAAAACTTAGAACGAATAATAAGCCCCATATCCAAAGATATATTCCAATTTTATGTGTTGATGTTTGTTCTTGTTTTTTTGTTTTGTCCATATTTCAACTTACCATAAATAAAAGAATGCAAAAATAAATACCCATACTAAATCTACAAAGTGCCAATATAATCCTAGGATTTCAATTTCAACATAGTCACCTTTCATTGATGTAAACCAGCCTCTTTTGCCTTCATCGTAATGACCAGCAAAAGTTTTATAAGCATAGATAAATAAGAAAATTACTCCTATTGATACGTGGGTTCCATGAAATCCAGTTATCATGAAGAAAAAAGATCCAAATTGTGGTGCACCAAAAGGATTTTCCCAAGGTCTTACACCTTCGTGGATTAATTTACTCCATTCAAAGGCTTGCATACCTACGAAAGTAAGTCCACCAATTGCCGTAGCTAATATAAGCCAACCACACATTTTTTTATTTTTTTCGTATCCATATTTTACCGCAAGCGCCATAGTTCCACTGCTTGTGATTAAAACAAATGTCATAATTGCAATAAGTAATAAAGGAACATCTACACCAAATACATGTAATCCAAAAACTTCACTTGGATTAGGCCAATCAATTATAGTTGATCCTCTGCCCTTCATGTACGAAATTAAAAAACAGCTAAATATAAATGTATCACTTAACAAAAAGATCCACATCATTGCTTTTCCCCAATGAACACCTTTGAACATAGTTTGGTCAGAACCAGTATCCTTCGCCATTCCTTTAAAACCAGGTTTAAATTCGTAGCCTTCTATTTTAATATCAGACATGATTTAGTGTTTATGTTTTTTCTACTTTCGTATGCGCCACTTCACTTGGTGGTGTAGTTTGTGTTATAAAATCTTCTTTTGCTCCAGGGACACTGAAATCGTAAGCCCATCTATGAACTGTTGGAAGTCTATCTCCCCAATTACCGTGCTCAGGTGGCACTGATGGAGTTAACCATTCCAATGAACAAGCTTGCCAAGGATTATGTCCAGCAGGCTTTCCTGTTTTTAAAGTTTTAATAATATTATAAATTAAAATAAATTGTGCAGCTCCAACTATAAAGGCTGCTAAACTTATAAATTCATTCATTCCGACAGCCGATGTTATATATGGACTGTCATACATTTCAAAATATCTTCTAGGTACTCCGATAAATCCTAAATAGTGCATAGGGAAATAAATCGAATAAGCACCTAAAAAAGTTAACCAGAAATGCCATTTTCCTAATTTTTCATCTAAAAATCTTCCAGCTACTAAAGGAAACCAGTGGTAAACAGCTCCCATAATTACCATAAGTGGTGCAATACCCATAACCATGTGAAAGTGTGCAATAACAAAGTACGTGTCTGACAATGGAACATCAACACTAACATTTCCTAAGAAAATTCCCGTAATTCCGCCGTTTACGAAAGTAACAATAAAACCTAAACACCATAACATCACAGTGTTAAGCCTAATGTTTCCTCTCCAAAGAGTTAAAATCCAGTTATAAACTTTCATTGCAGTAGGGACAGCTATTATAAGAGTGGTAGTTGCAAAAAAGAATCCAAACCAAGGGTTCATTCCGCTAACATACATATGGTGTGCCCATACAAAAAAGCTTAGTGCACCTATACCGACTATTGCCCAAACCATCATTCTATAACCAAATATATTTTTTCTAGCATGAACAGAAATTAAATCTGAAATTATACCAAATGCAGGCAGTGCAACTATATAAACTTCAGGGTGTCCGAAGAACCAAAATAAATGTTGAAAAAGAATAGGACTTCCGCCACCATATTCTAAAACCTCTCCTGCTTTTAATATAGTTGGCATAAAAAAGCTTGTTCCAAGTACATTGTCTAAACTCATCATTAATGCACCTACTAATAATGCTGGAAATGCTAACATTGCTAAAACTGTAGCTGTAAAAATTCCCCAAACTGTTAGGGGCATTCTCATTAATGTCATTCCTCTTGTTCTAGCCTGAAGTACGGTAATCAAATAGTTTAGACCACCCATGGTAAATCCAGCTACAAATAAAATTAACGATATACACATTAACATTATTCCCCATCCTGATCCTGGAGTGCCTTCTAAAATTGCTTGTGGAGGATAAAGTGTCCAGCCCGATCCTGTTGGTCCTCCAGGAACAAAAAAGCTTGCTAATAAAACTCCAACTGCAACAAAAAAACTCCAAAAACTAACCATGTTAAGATAAGGAAAAACCATATCTCTTGCTCCAACCATCAATGGAATTAAATAGTTTCCAAACCCACCTAGAAAAAGTGCGGTTAAAAAATAAACCACCATTATCATGCCGTGCATAGTTACAAATTGATAATAATGCTCTGCCGTCATAAATGGAACTAATTCAGGAAAACCCAATTGCAAACGCATTAACCAAGAAAGAATTAAACCAATTATACCTGTAAATGTTGCTAAAAGAAAATATTGTACTCCGATAACTTTTGCATCTTGGCAAAAAATCCATTTAGTTATGAAGCTATGTCCATGATATAAATCTTGATCTGCAACTTCTGCAGGTCTTACATAGTCTGCATCTGATGCTATTCCTGATCCTCCTCCTGAAATAGCTTCTGAAGATTGAGCTTGTATTGTTTTATTATCGTTAAAATCTTCTGACATTTTTTTCCTTTATATATTTTTTACCATTAATTTATTTTTTTGCCAATTTTGTTTTTTCGTTCTCTAAAATCTTTTGTTTTGCTATTAAATCTGAAAATGTTTCTTGTTGTTGAAGCCAATTATCATAGTCTTGTTTATCTTGTACTTCTACACCACCTCTCATAGCGTAGTGGCCAACTCCACAATACTCAGCACACAAAACTTCAAACTCACCTGTCTTGTTCGGTTCAAACCAATAATAGGTTACAATTCCTGGAACTGCATCCATTTTTGCTCTGAACTGAGGAACATACCAATTATGAAGCACATCAACTGATCTTAACAATATTTTAACTGGTCTATTATTTTCTAAATTTATAACGTCGCTTTGAATCATTACATCATCATTTCCGAAAGGATCATCTAAATTAATTCCGAAAGGATTATTATCATTTATATTGACTACTTTTGTAGTTCCTAATTTTCCATCTTCACCCGGCAATCTGTATTGCCATCCCCATTGCCAAGCCATTACATCTATTTCAATTGCATTTTTTGGAACATTTACATATTGATTCCAAATAATTAATCCTGGAGCTAAAAGAGCAGCTACACCAATTGTTGTTGCCCATGTAAGTATTTTTTCTAATTTTTTGTCTTCAGGTTTGTATTCAGCTTTTCTTTCTTTTTTATAAGAAAATTTAAAAACGCAATAAACCATGAAAAGACAAACGGCTATAAAAACTCCTCCACCTATCCAGAATGTTAAAGTAATGGTATCATCCATTCCTCCCCAATTTGAAGCAACATCTGTCCAATACCATGGTGTGAAAATATGGAACAAAACTGATCCAAGAATAACTAGAAAGAATATAATACCTACGTGCATAACAGCCTATATAGAATAAATATCATATAAAAACCTATGACAAAATGTCTTAAGAATCTGCAAAAATATCAAATATAACGATGATTATATGCTCGGAAAAATCGAAATTTTAGCAGTTATTCTAATACTGGTTTTATTATTTTATTTTGTCATTTCTTTAGGTGCAGGAGCATTCTCAAAAAAGGAAACTAATTCAAGAACAAAAAAATATCTGAAGTCTGTAAATATATTGCTGTCTATAATTGCAGTTGTTGGAGTTATATTGGTTCTATTTTTATAATATTTTTTAAGAAATTAATGATTTACACCAAGCTATAACAGAATCATTATAAATAAACATAATCCCAAAAAATACCAACCAAACAATAAATAAAAATAGCCAATAAAGAGATAATGCTTGCAGATTGCTTGTCTCTTTAACATAATCTTTCTCTTTCAATTTAAATATTCTTGAGCTTATTTTTCCCCAAAAAAATAAACCACCTAACAAATGTAGGCCATGCAATGCTGTAAAGATATAATATGAAGAAAAATAATTATTTGTTGAAACAAAATGACCTTGTTTCATCAATTGATACCAAAGTATAATTTGCAAAAATAAAAATAAATAACTTAAAGCTCCCACTGAAACTATATTATTTTTTATTTTATTTGTTAAATTATTTTTTAAATCCTTACTTATTTTACTAAAAAAATATGTAACAAAAATTAAAACTAAAGTATTAATCCATAGCAACTTATTCTTTAAAATTAATGTTGTATCCTGTTCGGGTGGTATCGAATAAAGATAGGCTGTAAAAATCAAACTAAATATTGCCGTACTTATTCCAAATATTATGATCACAGCCGACATTTGATTGGTAACACCAAAAGTTTTGCCCACATGCTTATTATCAATCAAAGCTTGGCTTTCTTCCCAAGGTTTTTCTAAAAGTGTGCCAAATAGTTTCTTTATAATAGAGGACATGGTATTTATATAATTATTAATTAATATTTTACAACAATGAATTTCAAAACTTCAATAACAATTATTATAGGCTGTTTAATAATTTTTCTTTTTGTTATGCTCCCAATATTCTTGTCTATAGAAAAAAAGGAAGATGAATTTGTTAAAAAATTCCAAGGATCTTCTTTTTCATTAAATGATGTAAACAATGAAATTATAACAGAATCTTCTTTTGAAGGACCTTTAACTGCAATATTTTTTGGTTTTACAAATTGTCCAGACGTATGTCCAATGACACTAAATAATTTGGATTTGGCAATAAAAAATCTAGACCAGAAAAAGAAAAATAAATTTAAAGTTTTTTTTGTTAGTATAGATCCAGAAAGAGATAGTCCAGAAGTTATAAAAGAGTATTTAAATTCATTTGAGAATAAAATTTATGGAATTACCGGAGATCCAAAAAAAGTATTTCTTATGTCAAAATCTTGGGGCGTTCTTTCTGAAAAAATTTTTACCGAAGATGGAAACTATTTAATAAATCATAGCTCTTCTATTATTTTATTAAAAGATGGAAAATATCTTAGTAGAATTAGCCACCATGCAGATTATGAAGATATTTTTAAAAATATAAATAAATATTTAAGATAATAAATTAAAACTTATTATTGATATCATTGAAATCGCAGCTGTTTCTGACCTTAAAATATTATCATTTATTTTAAGTGGAATTATATTTTTAAGTTTTAAAATATTTTCTCTTTCTTTTATTGAAAAATCTCCTTCTGGACCTATCAGAATACATAATGGATCTTTGTTTTTAAGATCTATTTTTTTGTTGCTCGTATTTAAATCTCCAAAAATAATATTTGTATATTGATTTGATTTTAAGAAGATATCTAGTTTTATAAGCTTATCCAAGGATGGAACTTTTAATCTATTACTCTGTTCAGCTGCTTCAATAATAATTTTATTAATTCTCTTATCATTCAATTTTCTAACTATTGTTCTTTCAGTTAATATTGGAATAAATCTTGTCACTCCAATTTCGGTCGCCTTTTGAATCATTACATTTAAATAATTTAATTTAATTGGAGCAAATGCTAACCAAATTTCTTTTTCATTGCGTGCTGATCTTATTTTTTTTATAATTGTAAATTCAATAATTCCTTTGATTATATTTTTTACTTTTGCTTCCCACTCTCCATTTTGATTAAATAATGAGAAACTTTCACCTAGATTTACTCTCATTACTTTTAACAAATAATGTGATTGGGTTTTGTCTAATTTAGAAATAAAATTTAATGATAAACTTTTTTCAAAAAATAATCTAATATTGCTCATAATATACAAGTTAATTTATGAAAAATATTAAAGCAATCATATTTGATGCATATGGAACATTATTTGACGTCAATTCTGCAGCAGAAAAATGTAAAGATAAAATTGGAGATAAGTGGGAAGGTTTTGCAAATTACTGGAGAACAATTCAACTAGAGTATACTTGGTTAAGAACTTTAATGAATAGACATGAAGATTTTTGGAAAATAACAGAGGATAGTTTAGATAAATCTATGCAAACTTTTAAAATAGATCAGTCAATGAAAAGTGAATTATTAAACCTTTATAAAGTTCTATCAACTTTTACAGAAGTAAAAGGGGTTTTAAATGAATTAAAAAAGAAAAATTATAAACTAGCAATTTTATCCAACGGAACACCGTCTTTATTAAAAGAGTTAGTTAAAAGTAATAATTTAGATAATATATTTAACGATATTTTTTCAATTGAAGAAGTTAAAGTTTATAAACCTCACCCAAGAGTTTATAATATTCCAATTGAAAAATATCAAATTCAAAAAAATGAAGTTGCATATTTAAGTGCAAATACTTGGGATGTATCAGCAGGTGGAAATTATGGATTCAATCCTGTCTGGGTAAATAGAAGTAATAGTGTTTTTGATAAACTAGATTATGTGCCAAAATATCAAATTGAAAATCTTACTAAATTAATTGATATACTTTAAGAAAATTTATTCATTTATTCATGAAAAATATTGAAGTAAAAAAAATCATAAGTCCAATCGAAGCTTCGGATGGTGCTGGAGTTAAGTTAAAAAGAAGTATTGGAGTTAAGCCAAACTACTTTGATCCTTTTTTAATGTTGGATGAGTTTGGATCAGATAATAAAGATGATTACATCGGAGGCTTCCCTGCTCACCCTCATAGAGGAATTGAGACAGTAACTTATATGCTTGAAGGTGAATTTGAGCATGAAGATAGTACTGGTGCTAAAGGCAAAATGTCTTCTGGGGATGTTCAATGGATGAAGACTGGTAGTGGTATAATTCATTCAGAAATGCCTACAATGTCTGAAGGTCGACTTCATGGATTTCAACTATGGATTAACATGCCTGCAAAATTAAAGATGAATAAGCCTGATTATATTTATATCGACTCAGATAAAATTAGTGTTCATAAAGATGATGATAAACAAATGAAAGTCATTGCTGGAAAATTTGAAAAATTAGAAGGTCCGGTTAAAGGTCATAATATTGAACCAGTATATTTTGATGTTGAATTAAATAAAAATAAGGAGTTTAATTTTAATCTGCCGTCAACTCATAACACTTTTATTTATTTAATTAATGGAGAAATAGAAATTGGTACAAAAAATCATGATAAAGTAAAAGATAGTACCTTGATATTATTAGAAAAAGGTGAAAATTTAAATGTTAGAGCTAAGTCAAAATCAAAATTCTTATTAATTTCTGGAAAACCAATTAACGAAGAAATCGCTAGAGGAGGACCATTTGTAATGAATACTAAAGCAGAGATCTTGCAAGCAGTTCAAGATTATCATAATGGTGTATTTGTAAAATAATGAAAGCTGCAATAATTAATAAAACAGGTGGACCAGAAGTAATTGAACTAAAAGATATTACTTTAGAAAAACCAGGTGAAAATGAAGTCACAATTGAGCAAAAAGCAATTGGTTTAAACTATATTGATACCTACCACAGATCAGGTCTTTATCCTTTAAAACTTCCAATAGGATTGGGTCTTGAAGGAGCTGGCATAATTACTGGGGTTGGATCTAATGTTAAAAATTTCAAAGCTGGTGAGAAGGTAGCATATGCTGCGATACCTTTGGGTTCATACTCAACACATAGAAATTTTCCTTCAAGTAAGCTTGTTAAAATACCTGATGGAGTTGATTTAGAAGTAGCAGCAACTTTAATGACTAAAGGCTTAACTGCTTATTATCTTTTGCACCAAACTTTTAAAGCTAAACCAGGAGATACTATTTTATTTCATGCAGCCGCAGGTGGTGTTGGTCAAATATTTGGTCAATGGGCAAAAAGTTTAGGATGTAATATAATTGGAACAGTTGGATCAGAAGAAAAAATTGAAGTTGCAAAAAAATGTGGATACGACCATGTAATAAATTATTCTAAAGATAATTTTGCAACTAAAGTAAAAGAATTAACTAATGGCAAGGGTGTTCCAGTTGTTTATGATGGTGTTGGTAAAGATACTTTAGAAGGTTCATTGGAATGTTTGAAGGTGAGAGGAATGATGGTTTCATTTGGAAATGCTTCAGGGCCACTTTCAGATATTAACGTACCTAAGATGTTGCAACCAAAAGGTTTGTTTTTTGTAAGACCTTCAATGCAACAATATTTAAGCACTAAAGAAGAGCTAGATGAAGCTGCATCAACCATGTTTGAAAAAATTAAATCTGGAAAAGTAAAAATTGAAATTTTTAAAAAATATAAATTAGAAGATATTGTTCAGGCCCATAAAGATTTAGAAGGTAGGAAAATTTTAGGTCCAGCAGTAATTATTCCCAGTTAGTCTATTTCAACATCCATATCAGACATGTGTAGCCTTAGAGCGTTTGTTGATATTTGAATTTCTCTAATAAAAAATATTATTGAGATTATCATTGATAAACAGCATGAACCAAAAATTATTCTAGCTAAAAAAACCTCATCCAAATAAAGAGCAAAAACTGTTAACATATTAAATAGAAAACCAAATGAAGCAAACATTATTGTCCATCTTATAATTGTAATTCTGCTACTTAAATTTATAAACTGCTTTTTCCATTCTGGTGGTATATGCTTCTCATAAACATGCTCATCATGAAGCTCTCTAATAAGCTTACTTAAAGTATGAAATCTGTTGCTATAAACACTCATAAGCAAAGGTATTGCTGGGAACATTAGGGCTGTAACAGTGTAATCTATATTCATGCGAATCAGTTTGATTATGAATCCAGGCTTTGTTATTTACAAGAAAATTAAATGGAAAATCTTAAATTATTTATTCAACTAACAAGATTAGACAGACCTATCGGTTATATGTTGTTATTCTGGCCTTGTTTATGGGGACTTACAATTGCATATGATTTTGAAAGAAATTTAAATACATATTTTTTTTATTTAATATTATTTTTTCTAGGTTCAGTTTTAATGAGATCGGCAGGATGCATAGTAAATGATATGGCTGATAGAAATTATGATAAAAAAGTTTTAAGAACAAAAAATAGACCTATCGCTTCAGGAAGAATTTCAATTATGTTAGCTTTTTTTTATGCATCATTTCTATGTTTGTTGGCATTAGTAGTTTTATTACAATTCAATAAATTAACTATATATTTTGCTTTAGCCTCAATGCCGCTCGCTTTTACATACCCTTATATGAAAAGGCTAACTTATTGGCCTCAACTTTTTTTAGGAATTACATTTAATTATGGGTTACTACTAGGATGGATATCGGTTCAAGAAAATTTAACTTTTGAGCCAATTATATTTTATGTTGGAGCCATATTTTGGACACTAGGTTATGACACGATTTATGGATACCAGGATATTAAAGATGATGAAATAATTGGAGTAAAATCAACCTCTATAAAATTTAAAAATAACCCAAAAAAATTTCTTTCGTTATGCTACGTGATAACTTTAATTTCTATAATAATAATTGGAATGTTGATGAATTTAAATAATTTTTATTTCTTATTTTTGATACTTCCTGCTATGCACTTATTTTTTCAAATAAAAACATTAAATATTAAGGATGATAATTCCTGTTTAAAAATTTTTAAATCAAATAATATGCTGGGTTTAATAATATTTATAAATTTACTAATAGGAAAACAAATATAGATATGAATAATTTAGATATTATAAAAAGACTTTACAATGATTATACAAAAAAATTTTTACCAAAAATATTATTATCAGTATTTTTTTCTTTAATCGTTGCGGCAAGTACTGCATCCATTGCTTGGCTTCTTGATCCCGCAATAAAAAAAATATTTATTGATAAAGATCAATCATTAATATATTTGATACCACTCGCAATTATACTGGCTTTTTCTTTAAAAGGTGCCTCTCTTTATTTCGCAAAAACAATTTTGATAAAAGTCGGACAAGAAATAACTAAACTTATACAGCTTAAAATCATGAAATCTTTAATTAAAGCTGATAGTGAAGCAATAGATAAAAAACACTCAGGAAAATTTATTTCTCATTTAACTTTTGATGTTGGAATGATTACAAAATTAGTTAGTACTGTGATTTTAAATTTAACTAAAGACAGTCTAACTCTTGTAGGTCTTATTGGAGTAATGTTTTACCAAAATTGGAAACTAGCAATTTTTGCAATTATAATGATACCTCTAGCTTCAATCGCAGCAAGATCTTTAGGAAAAAGAATTGGAAAAGTTACAATTGAGGCGGCAGATAGAGCTGGTGCTTTAACTTCTTATCTTCTTGAAATATTTAAAAACCATAAAATAATTAAAATTTTTCAAAAAGAAACCTATGAATTTAAAAGAACAGAGCACTTTATAAATGAACTTAAGAATAAAGTGATAAAAATAGAGACAGTGCTTGTCAGAGCTTCTCCAATTATGGAAAGTTTAACGGGTATAATGATAGCTGGATTAATTTTTTATTCTGGAAAATTAATATTAAAAGAAGAACTTGATATTAACAATTTTTTCTCATTTTTAGCTGCAATGATGCTGGCTTACCAGCCTGTTCGTTCTTTAGCTACACTTAATATGGGGCTAAACCAAGGTATACAATCAGCAAGAAGAGTTTTGCCTATTATAGACTTTGAAAATAAAATTAAGGAAAAAGAAAATTCTACAGATTTAAATTTAATAAAAGCAGAAATAAATTTTTTAAGTGTTGATTTTAAATATAACGAAGAAGATAAAAAAGTACTTAACTCAATAAATTTAAATATTTCAGGAGGAGAAATGACTTCGCTAGTTGGACATAGTGGAGCTGGAAAATCCTCTATATTGAATTTAATTCCAAGATTTTATGACTGTAATAATGGAGATATAAAAATAGATAACCAATCAATTTATGACTTAAAAATTGACTCTTTAAGATCAAACATTTCACTAGTTAACCAAGATGTAACTTTATTTGATGATACAATTAAAAATAATATCGCTTACGCAAAACTTGATGCTACGGATGATGAAATTTTCCAAGCAGCAAAACTATCTTTCTGTGATGAATTCATAAATAAATTGCCTAATAAATTTGACACTTTGATAGGTGAAAATGGTTACAGGTTGTCTGGAGGAGAAAAACAAAGACTTTCTATTGCAAGAGCAATGCTAAAAAAAAGTAAGATAATTTTATTAGATGAAGCTACCTCATCTTTAGATGCGGAAACTGAAAGTAAAATACAAGAAGCTATAAACTTGCTTACTAAAGATAGAACTACTTTGGTAATAGCTCATCGGCTATCGACTATCATGAACTCCAAAAAAATATATGTTGTAGATGAAGGAAAAATTGTAGCTCAAGGTACGCACAAGGAACTATTAGAAAAATCTGTAACCTATAAAAACTTTTATGAAAAGCAATTAAGAAAAGATTAATGTTATTTATCTATAGAATTGCAATAAACATAATTTTATTAATTTCACCTTTAATAATAATTTACAGAATTATTAAAAAAAAAGAAGATCCAAAAAGATTTTTTGAAAAAATTGGGAGCTTTAATTA
>CACJRJ010000017.1 GCA_902595725.1 uncultured Pelagibacteraceae bacterium | reverse complement strand
AATGATACATTATAAAAAAGCACTTTTAGAACTAAAAAAAAATAAAATAAAAATATATTTAGAAAAAATTTCTGCTGAGGACTCAATTAATAGAATTTCAGCAATTAATTTAAATTCACCAAACAATTATCCTGCAGCAAACAATACAGCATTTGATGGATTTGCGATTAATTCAAAAGAGACCAAAAATCTTAGTAAAAATAAATCTTTAAAACTTAAAATTATAAAAACTTTAGCTGCAGGAGATAATCCAAATATTAAAAAAGTACCTAAATTTTCAGCAATTGAAGTGATGACAGGAGCTGTAATTAAAAAACCATTTGATACTATAATTCCTGTAGAGCAGGCACAATTTTTTCCAAGTATAACAAAACCAAAGTATTTAATTATAAATAAAAAAATAAAAAAAAATAATTTTATAAGATTTGCGGGATCAGATTTTAAAAAGGGTGAAATTGTAATTAAAAGAGGAGAAATTATAAATTCTCAACATATTTTGGCATTTAAAACTTTAGGCATAAAAAAGATAATAGTAAAAAAAAAACCAAAAATAGTTTTTTACACAACCGGAAATGAAATATCCAATAGTTACAAATTGCCTAATTGGAAAGTTAGAAATTCAAATAGTTATTATTTAAAGTCACTTCTAAAAAAGTTACCTTTTAGTTTTGTAGAAAAGAAAATTTTAAGAGATAATGATTTAAATAAATTTCAAAATGAAATCAAAAAAAACTTAAAATCAAGTAATGATTTAATATTAACCTCTGGTGCAGTATCAGCAGGTAAATTTGACTTTGTTCCTATGATTATTAAAAAATTTAAATTAAATTATTCTTTTAAAGGTGCTTATATCCGTCCTGGAAAGCCACTAATGTTTGCAAAATTTGTGAATAACAAAGCCTTTTTTGGATTGCCTGGAAATCCAATTTCTTCTGCAGCTTGTTTTAGATTTTTTGTATTACCATTTTTATATTCTTCATTAGGGCTTAAAGAAGAACAACCAATAAATGCAAAAATTAAAAATAATTTCAATAAAAAAAAAAAATTTACTAGATTTATTAAAGGTAAATTAATATTTTCTAAAAAAGGTATTGCTGAATTTGAAATTCATAAGGGTCAAGAGTCCTTTAGAATAAAGCCTTTTACTAAATCAAATGCATGGGGTTTGTTTCCTAGTGGAAAAGGAAATTTTAAAAAAGGTGATCTTATTGAATGTTATACACCCACAGGTATTAATTAAATTTATATTAACCAATCAAATTTTGTTGTGAATTTTATTAATTGGTATTAATAATCCGGAATGGACGAATTAAAAAATCCTAAATTAGCTATACCAGTTGTTTTAATGGCGGGTATTTTTTGGTCATTTGGACCATATGTGGTTCGTAATATAGATCAAGCACATACAGTTCCTTGGCAATATTTATTTACAAGAGGCTTGGTAATTTTTATTTTGCTAAATCTTTATCTTTATTTGGAAGAAGGGTTAAGTTTTATTAGCAATTATAAAAGGATAGGAATTTCGGGAATTATAGGAGGAATAGGTCTAGCCTTTGCAATGATTACATTTATTTGGTCTATAACAAATACATCTGCAGCAATAACTCTTCTTTGTCTTGCTTCAATGCCATTCATTACAGCTTTACTGGGTTTTTTATTTTTAAAAGAAACAATATCCATCAATGTTTGGATAGCAATTGGAATTGCTACTGTAGGAATTACTATAATGGCGTTTGGAAATCATGAAAAAAATACTTTAATGGGATTAATACTTGGAATAGTATCTGCAGCAGGATTTTCAGTTTTTTCAGTAAGTTTAAGATGGAGAAAAGAAACTCCAAAATTTACCACAGTATCAATTGCTGGCTTAATTTGTTTTATTGTATCTTTGATTGTAATTATTAATAAAGATTTAAGTTTAATTTCATCAAATAAAAATCAAGCTTTGTTTGCTGCGCATGGAACAATAGTTTGTTTAGGCATGATTTTATACGCAATTGCATCAAAAAATATTCCCGCAGCAGAACTTACTTTGCTTTCTTTAACAGAAGTAATAGGAGGAATTTTTTGGGTATGGCTTCCATGGCTTGGAATTAACGAAATTCCTACAACAAATACTATTGTTGGTGGTTTTTTAATATTTTTGGCAATTTTTTATTATAGCCTTATTGTTAAAACCAATAGAAGATTTATTGCATTAAATTGATTTGATGAACTCAGAAAAAATTATTGTTAATAGCTGGAATGAATGGGATCCTTTAAAGCATGTGATTATTGGAAAGGCAGATGGTTGTTGTATTCCTGCTCCGGAGCCTGCACTAGATGCAAAAGTACCAGAAGATTCAGATATGAAAGGAAAATATGGTCCTAGAACAAAAGATACAGTAGATAAAGCAAACGAACTTCTAGATAATTTTGCTAACATGTTAATAAAAAGAGGAATTAAAGTAGATAGACCTCAACCAATAGATTTTAATCAAAAGATATCAACACCAGATTGGAAAGCTGAAAGTATGTTTGGTTGTATGCCTGCTAGAGATATTATTCTTACTGTTGGAAATGAAATGTTAGAAGCAACAATGAGTTATAGATGTAGGTGGTTTGAGTACTTAAATTATAGACCTCTTATTCAAAAATATTATAATTCAGATCCAAATATGAGGCACGAGGCTGCTCCAAAACCAAGATTGACTGATGCTGATTATAGAAAAGATTATTTATCAGAAAAGATAGGAGATCAAAAAAGACTAGAATGGACTGAAAAAAAATTTTTTGTTACTACTGAAGAAGAGCCTCTTTTTGATGCAGCTGACATACTAAGATTTGGTAAAGATTTAATCGTTCAACATGGTTTCACAACAAATTTAAAAGGAATAAATTGGTTAAAGAGACATTACAAAGATCATAGAGTTCATGCAGTAAATTTTCCTGGAGATCCTTACCCAATTCATATCGATGCAACCTTTACACCTATTAAACCTGGGTTAATTATTAATAACCCACAAAGAAGATTACCAAAGGAACAAAGAAAACTTTTTGAAGATAATGACTGGGAAATAGTTGATTCAGCTCAACCTGCCCATAATTCTCCACCTCCATTATGTTATTCTTCAGTTTGGTTATCTATGAATGTTTTGGTCTTGGATCCAAAAACAGTATGCGTAGAAAAAAGCGAAGTTTATCAATCTGAGCAACTAGATAAACTTGGAATGGAAGTAGTGCCGGTAGATATGAGAGATGCATATGCTTTTGGGGGCGGACTTCATTGTTGTACAGCAGATGTTTATAGGGAAGGCAAATTAGAAGATTATTTTCCTAAACAATAATTAGCTAGGATTTTGTTTTAAAAATTCAATATATTTTATAACTTCATCAAATTTTTCATCTTCTATATCTTTGTAACTGGCATTAAATTTGCTTTTTACACATATAGCTACGTGCGCATATGAATTTCTTCCTTTTGGATGATTTGGATGATCGGGTAATTGTCCTTGTAAATAATCACCAGCTTCCTGTATCATTTTCCACAGTTTACTTGCGTTTTCTTTGTTCACACTAGTCCAATCTTTGTTTTATCTCATCCATTTCTAGTTTCATTTCTAGTATCCTACAAAACCCCAGAACCACGATCCCTAAAAGTTTTTTCATAATATAATCCAATTATATTATCTCTCTATGCTCTTGTCTTGCTCTAGTTGTTCCGTAATAATTTTTGCTGAATACTATCGAAATCTGTATCTACGCCAAATCCTTTATAAAATAGTTTAAGATCTAATGAATTAACAATAAGCTCAATCTTATATTCTGCTTCTGCTTTACAAAAAGATATATCTATGAAAGCTGTATTTTCTTTTTTTTGGTATATCTTTTCCCATTCTACTATTTGAGTCTTTGCTAAATTTACCACTTCTTCCCAATTATAATTTGTATTCTTATTCAAACTTCCAATAGTTGTCACGTAAAAAATTTGGCTACCCGCATAATTAAAATTATTTTTCTTAAACTTTTGAATAATATTTTTTTTTTCAAAATCCCATGTTGCCCCTATTAATGCTGCTGCTAATTCTTCTTTATAAAGATGCGTAAAAAGACCTCCACATCTATAAGCAATTATATATTCACTATCTTCTCTATTCGCATTTTCTATGCTTTTCTCTATGGTTTCATTTTTTTCCGCAACCCCAACATTACAACACAACAAAATCAGAACCACGATCCCTAAAAGTTTTTTCATTAAAATACTTTATCTATTTTTTTACACTTAAAATTTCCAGTGCGTTTACTTAAATAAACACCACTTACTTCTTTAGAATCGCCATCGGAATTAAAAACTTTTAAATCCCCAGAATATCTATCTAGGTAAACCCACCATATTAAATTTTCCCCTTCAACTATATACAAGGCTTGAACGTAGTAAGGAGTGACTGTTTGTAAATTTAACGTCCATCCTAAATGTTCATAATTGAGCTTATTATTTTTAAGATCTATCTCAACAAATGCATTAGGGTAAGTTGCTTTAGAATTTTTATTTTTGCATTTTAAAGTTATAAGCTCAGCATAAGCATCACTGCTTAACAACAAACCCAGAACCACGATACCTAAAAGTTTTTTCATTTTAATTTTTCATCGCTTCATACAACATTTCCAAATCCAATTCAAAAATCCTTAAAGCGCGAGGTAATGCATCTGAAGCCGTGGATAACTGAGTTGAGTAACGTATTTTATGAAAGCAATAATTATCTGTTCCAACAGCGACTATTTCAAGATATTGTTTTGTACCTGTAGAAGTTTCAAATAAAGATTCAACAAATGCACCTTTGCTTATAAAATTTTTCATAACTAAAAATTTTTGAAATTTATCAATCGGCAAAATATACATTTGATCTTTAAGTTTTTTTTTATTATTTTTGGAATACACATATTGCATATCCCCAATTGCAACTGATAGTTCCTTATCTACTATTTTTTGGTCAATGAAATTAAGACCTTTGTTATATGTATAATAGGAAAAAGACTTATTACGGAGTGGTGATTTTAAATGATAACTTTCTCCTAATCTCTTATCATCATAAACTTCTTTTCCATCAAACATCCAAGCCTTTTGTGACCATTCAAAATCTGGTGTTTTTATATTACAGTCTTTCCCTAAGGTTGGTGAGGAAAACAACAAACCCAGAACCACGATCCCTAAAAGTTTTTTCATTAATAATATGTTACCAAAAACCTCTAAAATTAACCATTTGATTTATCTCAAAATGTTCTAGTTCGGGGACTAGTTTGTTGCTTAAATTGATGAGTCTTTAAGGGATTTATTTTTTATGAAAGTTAAATAGTCCGCATAACTAGTGTGATGTAGTGTGAGCTAGTGTGAGCTAGGGTGTACCGCTAACTCCGTAGATAATCACCAGCTTCCTGTATCATTTTCCACAGTTTACTTGCGTTTTCTTTGTTCACAATAGTCCAATCTTTGTTTTATCTCATCCATTTCTAGTTTCATTTCTAGTATCCTATAAAATCCTATTTTACTACTCTTAGGTTTATATTTTTTTTAATTTTTCCAAATTTATCTACTTCAACAAATTTTCCGTAGAATAGTTTGTATAGTTTGTTTTTATATTTAATCAAAAAAGGATAAGGCCTTCTTGTCATTTACCTAAAAAATTCTCTTATAATATTTATAATTGCTAAAACCATCCAAACGTAAGCTGCATAACCCCAAAAAGCAGATTGTTTTTTCCTTTTTTTTCTCTCTATATATTTTGAAGCAGAACGCCACAAACCGACATAAACATAAAAAGCTGTAGAATAAAAAAATATTACATAAAGTAAGAGAAATAATGCTGAGCCAGTAGAAAGAGTATCAATCCATGCATCTCCTTTTGAAGACATATAAATAAGGGGTATTGATAGAGCTCCCAGCCCAAGAGTTAAAACTACCCAAAAACTAAATACTAAACTTTCTTCACCTCTCCAATATTTAATAAACCTTTTATTTTTTTTCTTTTTCATAATTACATAATTACTTTTAAAATTGATCTTAGTATATCCCCAATTCCACTGCTATAACTAGATTCAGGAGGCAATAATGGTATAAATTTTGGCCTTTTCCATTTCAACCTTGCACATAGATGAACCCCTTCTAATTTAGAATTTAAATTAACTTTTAATGTTTTTTTTTCATCATAAGTAATTATTTGATCACTAAATTTTACTTCAGTTATATATCTTTCTTCACCAGCATCTTTATTACAATTTGCATAAATTATTAATCTCGTAAGTTCTATGTGTTGATAGTTATTTTCCACTGTAATTGTTATCTCAGCTAGATCAGTATTATAATTCCAACTATAAAGATGAGGTAATAAAGAACGTTCCTTTGTCTCTGATTGTGCAACACTAGACCACAACAAACCCAGAACCACGATCCCTAAAAGTTTTTTCATTTAGATTTCTTCTTTTTCTTTTTTCTTTTGGTTTTTTTGTAAGGTTTTTGAATTATAATTCTCTCTGGTTTATTGGATTCTTCTACATCATCTCTTGAGTTGGTAATAAAATAAAAAAATAATGCTAAAAAAGCTATTGCCCCTATATACTCAGTCGCACTCATTCGATCTGGATTCCAATCATTACTACCCGATCCAATAAAATAAATTAAAGCTCCAAAAGCAATTATTCCTATGACACCAATTCTAGGCATTCAAAATTATATCAAAAACTTCTAGAATGTACCATTTGATTTATCTCAACTATTTCTAGTTTCATTTCTAGTTTATTGCTTAATTTGATGAGTCTTTATGTGAATTATTTTTAATTAATTTTTTATTATCCGCATAACTAGTGTGATGTAGTGTGATGTCGTGTCGGGTAGTGTGTCCCTCTAATCCCCGAGATAATCACCAGCTTCCTGTATCATTTTCCACAGTTTACTTGCGTTTTCTTTGTTCATACTAGTCCAATCCTTGTTTTATCTCGAAATGATCTAGTCTATGATCTAGTTTATCCTACAAAATCCTATTCATTAGAAGTTTTTTTATTATCATTATGAAGTTATTTAAATTTGATTTCCTTTATTGCGTTGTCAGAACCGATAAATCTTATTTTTGATGGAACTATTTCATTTTTTTTCATCCAAGCACTGACAGAACTAATAAATTCACTAGGTAATTCTAAGTAATCACTTGAAAAAATAAATATTTGATTATCTTCGTATTTAGAAAAATCTAACTCATCCCAGAAAGAATGTTTTATTAAGCCTATTGATTTTTCATCTTTAGTGTCAAACCAAATTAATCCCTTGGAAGAACATTCTCCATGTCTGCAAGCAGAAGCTAATAAATATCTTCTATCTTCTGAATAAATCAATTTGTCCGGTGGTCCTCCTATAACTGCCCTAAAGCTATAGATTAATGCTTCTTTTTTTCTTTTGGTAAATCCTAGTAAGACTTCTATTTTTGGTATTGTTTTATCAATATATATATCGAAATTTTCATCCCATATAAGTTGATTGGTGTTTGAATAATCTTTTTGTGAGCTTAACCAAGAGAAAAAGTCTTTTCTCAATACTTTGGTTTGTTTTTTTTCCTTTTTTTCTATAACAACATCAAAAGCTAAAGGAAGTATAATTTTTTCATTATTCAATTCGTAAATTCCATAAATATTGTATTGAGAATCTGGAGGCATGGAACCTGGAAAAAATACCTGAGTATATCTAATGGTTTTTACATCTAAGCATTTAGGTTCACGAACAAGTCGAGGCGATAAAAGTTGGCATTTGGTTTTTAGATCTTCATCTTTATATTTATCATTAGCAACAACCTCGTAAAAATCTTTTTCATAGTCTATTTCAAAATCCTTTTTTTTAGAGCAATCAGTTAAAAAAGTAGTTAAGGTAAGTTTATCCCCACCCCAAGATGCTTCAAAAGTTTCATTAAGCGGAATATATTTTTTGTAATAATGACCTATTCTTTGAAAAAAAAAATCATATTTTTGTACACCACTCATATCTTTAGTATGATTAGAATAAGCCTCAATCACTTTTGGTCCATATTTTAAATAATAATCTTCAAAATTATCACTCGACATCCATTCATGGATAAAACATTTAGCTGTTAAATAGTTATCTTCAAATTTCCATAATTTGTTTGTGTCAGCTAAGCTTGCATTGCACCACAACAAACCCAGAACCACGATCCCTAAAAGTTTTTTCATTTTAATAAGTTGTAACACAAAATTCTTTTAATTTTTGTCTCTTCATTGCTTTTTGAATACTTTCATGAAACATAGTTATATTTTCACAAGTATTACCATTGCTAGTTAGTTCAATTATTTTACCTTTATAATTTCTCTTACTATCAAACCAAAAAGCTCCACCACCCTCGAAATAAGATTTTTGTCCATTAACTAATATATAGTCTTTTTTAAATTCTAATCCTCCGTTTGGAAGTGACGTAAAAAGTTTTGTATTTATATCAAAAATATAATTATGTACATGGGTCGACATTAAGTTTTTTATAAGAATTGTATTTTTGTTTATAAAACTAGATTCAATTCCTTTGTCGTTGGAGCCTCTCATGAGCCAATATCTTCCTTTATAAATTAAAATTACTTCGCTACTAGGTCTACACGTTTCTCCACATTTCTCTGAAAAAAGTGAAGCTATTTCTACCATTTCAAAAGCTATCCCGTTGTTCACGGTGTCTTTTTTACGAATTATTGTTTCATCAATATGTTGTTCAAACTTTTTTTCTAAACAATCTATGTTTAACTTAGTTGATTCAAAAATATCAAGCCTGTTTCTGTCTGCAGGAGAATAATTGTCTTTCAGAGTGTAATGTTCAACACTTGATGAGCTACAATTTTTAAGATGATCAAGATAATATTTATTTTCTTCTTTGGCATATCCCGTGCTGTTAAACATCAAAGTCAGAAAAATGTATAGAAATAGTTTTTTCATTTTTAATGCATAAGGCTAACAACTATCATTACAGTTGCCATAATTATTATCAGCCAGTTTTCTAAAAAATAATCCTTAACCTTTTCAAAAAATGAAATTACTTTTTTTTCACTTGATGATGAAAGTAGTGGTTGCTCAACAAATTTTTCATTGTCCATGTTAATATCTAGCTCAAATTTATCAATTTTTTTTTTTATTGCCTCCCATTCTTTTCCTAATTTTTTCATTCTATCAATATTAATTTTTTGTAATTTTAATAATTTTTTGCCACTTAAACTATCAGCAGCTTTAAGTATTTCTTTTGTTGTAAGTTTTTGTCCTTTTGCTTCTAATTTTTTAGTTTTTTCAAGATATTTTCTAGCAGGATCAACAATTTCAGTTTTAACTTTGCTATCAAAATTGGATAGCAAAACATAGGCACCACCAATTCCACTATTAATAACATAATCTCTGTTCTTTGTTCTCATTGCTGTATGATAATAAGCATGAACTTCAAGTGATCTTTTAATATCTTTTATTGAATATTTTAGTAACTTAGGATTATAAAAACTTAAAGAGTCATATTTTTTTCCATTCTCTAAATTAATTTTACCAGCAATAATGTCACTCCAATAATTATAAATATTGATTGTTTTATTATCGGTATTAATACTATTAATACTTTCAATAAATTGATCTTCATTATCAGTCATAAACCACGATCCATAAAATTTTTTTCATTTAAAAACCTTATCTAGTGCAATTTTAAGTTCATCTAAGGAAGAACAATTCAAAGCTGCATTTGTGAAATATTTTAATACAAATGATGTCATATCGTCAGGTGTTAATTTTTTTGGAAACATCTCGTCAAGTTTAGTTAATTTGGCGTAAACATCTATTATAGGTCCCTTCTCAAATATTTTCTTTCCAAATAGTCCTAATTTTGATTTTTTTATTATAACACTTTCTTTGCCAATACTAATCCAACAACGATCACCGTTATTCATTTTTACTTTGCTCCAGTGTCCAACTTTAGGAGGATGACTAAAGTCTAAAACTTTTCCCATAATAAAATGTTATCAAAAACCTCTAGAATTGACCATTTGATTTATCTCTAAATGATCTAGTCTATGATCTAGTTTGTTGCTTAATTTCATGAATCTTTATGCGATTAATTTTTTATGAATTGTAAATTGTCCGCATAACTAGTGTGATGTAGTGTGATGTCGTGTCGGGTAGTGTGTCCCTCTAATCCCCGAGATAATCACCAGCTTCCTGAATAATTTTCCACAGTTTACTTGCGTTTTCTTTGTTCACACTTTTGATTGTTCTGATTGGTTGTTATCTAATGTTGCCGGTGTATCAGGGTCTAATTCTAATCCAGCCGGGGTAATAGTTGCCGGGACAGAAGTATATGTAGAATCAGGGTTTTCTGCAACTTCTCTTACGTTCATTCTATAAATACCAAAAATTCCAATTATAATATGTGCGATAATTAAAAATATAAACAAACCATTTATATCAAACCAATTCATGAACAGTGAACAAATAATAGGTCCACTTATTGCACCGATTCCAAATATAAATTGCAACCCACCACCTGCAGCTACAAATTTTTCTTTAGGTACAAAATCATTAGTATGTGCAAGATTTAGTGAAAATAACGGAAGACATAAACCTGCATAAAGTCCAACTGCTATAAAAAATAAAATTTTACTAATTGATAATTCAGTTGATAAATACATATTTTCAAGACTTTGAGTTCCTAAAATTATTGCAAGAAAAGAAAAAAAAGCACTTAAAAATGTAACAGCAACTATCACTTTTCTTCTATCAAGTTTATCTGAAAAATAACCAATTGGACCTTGAAATACAACACCAGCCATTGTTGCTATAAAAAGTAAAATTGAAGTTTCGAATAATGTAAAATTTGCCTTTGTAGCATAAACAGCCATTAAAGAAAAAAAAGCAGAATGTATTAAGCCTGTACAAAAAGAACTTACAGTTCCTAATGGAGAAATTTCATATAATTCTTTTACACTTATAGTTCCTATTTTTTTAAATTTAGGAGCAGATCTTTTTGTTAAAAGAATTGGAACTAATGCTAAAGATAATAGTACCGAAACTAAAATAAATGGTTCATAATTTGTAGGATCACTTACGTTAAGTAAAAGCATACCTATTCCTAGGCCGCTATAAAGAATTATCATATAAGCTGATAGCAACTGTCCTCTATTTTTATTTGTAGCTCTATCGTTTAACCAACTTTCAGTTACAATATAACAACTTACCAAACTAATTCCCGTTATAAATCTACTAAAAGTCCACATTACAGGATTAACATAAACTGCTGCTAGCAAAGCACTTAAAGAAGCCAATGAAGCAAAAGCTGCAAACACTCTAATGTGTCCAACTTTTTGTACTAACTTTGGAGTAGTATTTGATCCTAAAAAGTATCCCATAAAATAACCAGACATAAATATACCAGTTGTAATTACACTAAAATCTTCAACAACGGATCTGATACCCATTAGTTGCATTTGGAGACCATGAGCAATCATGATTGTTCCAATTCCAATAAATAAAGCCCACGATCTTGTTACTTCTTTTTGCATATATATTTGCCTGATTATTACTTAGCTAAAATTTTGCAAGTAATTAATTGTTATTTATGTTTTTTTTAAGGCTAGGAATGAATGAATTGCAATTGTTAATATGATAACTGAGCCACCTAAAATAGTTTCCAAACTAGGTTGTTCTTTAATTACCATCCAAACCCATACTGGACCCAGTATAGTTTCAAGAAGGAAAAAAAGATTAACTTCGGCACCGGTTATAAATCTTGGGGCTATAGTTACTAAAACAAAAGGGATGGCCACACACATTACACACATTAAAGGTATGAAAATGATATCATTACCTGCCAATGTGAAGCTCTCCACAAAGAAAAAGGCAAATATTGCAACACATAATTTACCAATTACAGCTGATGGAACAAGGTCTCTGTCTTTAGCATATCTTGCTAAAGTAGCATTACAAGCAAGACCAAAAGCTGTAACTAAACCAAAAAAATCACCTAAAAAGTTACCTAAATTTAAGGAATCATAAAAGATATAAACGCAAGCAGCAAAGGTTATCAGAATAGCAAACCAGGTTTTTTTATCTGGGGCTTCTTTTAAAAATATAGCTCCCAGTATAGCTGAAAGCATCGGAGCTAAAGCAATCATTACCAAAGTATTAGCTACATTAGTATTTTGGATAGATAATATAAAAGTTATATTACATGCAGAAAAACTAAAAATATAAAATATTCCTGGATAACCTATTCCAAATAGCTTTTTTAAAAAATTTTTATTATAAAAAATTAATGTACCAATTAAAACAACTGCAAAAGGTATTGCTCCTCTATAGAATAACATTCCCCAAGTTTCTATATTTGATAATCTAATCAACAAAGAGTCAGGAGTGATTAGAAAAACTCCAATAAATGCTAAAAGTGATCCTTTTTGCTGATTAGATAATTTTTGAAACATAATAATTTATATTGAAAAATCATTAGCTTATGATACATTATTTACAAGCGCTGATTTAAGTCAAATTGCGGGCGCTATAAAAAACCTGCTAAATAGATGTTTCTTGTGAGCCACCTATTTATCAGGTGGTTTTTTTTTATCTTTAATAAAAAAAACCTGGGTATTTAACCAAATTGTGCACCTGACATGTGTCGAAGCACTAAAAAGGAGAAGAAAATGAGTAAAGATAAAAAAAGAGGTTTAATTGAAAGATTAAACCAAGGTCCAGTAATATGTGCAGAAGGATTTCTTTTTGAAATAGAAAGAAGAGGGTACATGTCGTCTGGTGAATTTGTTCCAATGGTTTCTTTGGAACATCCAGAAGCACTAGAAAATTTGCATAAAGATTTTCAACACGCGGGATCAGATATAGTCCAAGCTTTTACCTATAATGGACATAGAGAAAAAATGCGAGTTATTGGTAAAGAACAACTATTGGAACCTCTTAATAGGTCAGCACTAAAAATAGCAAAGAAAGTTGCACTTGATACACCAAAAGGAGTCGAGCCGAACTTAATGGCTGGTAATATTTCAAATTCAAATATTTGGAACAACAAAGACACCACTCAAAACAAAGAGGTCAAAAGAATGTTTGAAGAAATGATAGGTTGGGCAGTTGATGAAGGAGCAGATATATTGATTGGTGAAACTTTTTATTATGCCGAAGAAGCTTTCACGGCATTGAGAGTAATGAAACAATCTGGACTTCCTTGTGTAATTACAATTGCACCTATGGGTGAAAACATTATGAGAGATGGTTTTTCAATAGTAGATACTTGCAAAGAGCTTGAACAAATTGGAGGAGATGTAGTAGGAATGAATTGTTTTAGAGGTCCTGGTACAATGATGCCTTATATTAAGGAAGTTAGAAAAACTTTAAAATGTCATGTTGCTGCTCTACCAATTAATTATCGTACAACAAACGAACATCCTACTTTTTTTAATTTACCTGATAATAATGGATGTACATGTCATACACCTCACAAAACTCCATTTCCTACAGCATTAGACCCGATGCAATGCAATAGATATGAAATCGGTCAATTTGCAAAAGAGGCTTATGGAGCAGGTATAAATTATCTTGGTGTTTGCTGTGGAGCAAATCCGATGTTGATTAGAGAAGTTGCGGAGTCAGTTGGTTTAAAAGTGCCAGCTAGTAAATATAGGGAAGATATGTCTACTCATATGTTGTTTGGAAATCATGAGAGAATTCCACAACATCAAAAAGATTATATAGAAAAAGCTTAATTAGAGTAAGGCTTTCTTGAAAATATTCTTCTTACCATTGGTTCAAAATGTTCCAATGGTAAGGACTTGTAATTGGGATCAAAAGATCCTTGATCGTATTTTTCGCAAAAATCAATAGTTGCTTGATAATATTTATGGTCTTTATATTTATCCCTTTTATTTCTGTTTCCACCTAAATGATGTGCATAATAATATAATTGAAATTCTCCGTGTTTTTCAACTATCCAATGAGTTTTTTCTGAAACATAAGGTTTTAAAATTGCTGCAGCATACTCCGAGTGATTCATTGGAGCTAATTCATCTCCAATATCATGTAAAAGTGCTGCAACTATAATTTCTTCATCTTCTCCAGCTTTTAAAGCTTTTGTCGCACTTTGAAGCGAATGTTCCAATCTTGAAACTTGATAACCTTCCAAAGTTTTTGTTAACCCCGACATAAATTTAAGAATTCTATCAGCAGTTTCTTCTATGTATTTTTTTTCATGTTTATCTAAAAGCAAATAATCTTCTTTTGTTCCATGTTTCATTTCTGTAAATTTTACTTTATTCATAACTAATTATTTGACCCTGTACTTAATAAAGAAAGTTGAGTAATTTTATCATCACCCAAATTATCTATTGGTTTAACTGGATAATCTCCAGTAAAATAATGATCTGTTAGTTGGGGATAGTCTTTATTTCTACTTTCAAATCCTATTGCTTTATAAAGACCTTCTATTGATAAATATTTTAGACTTTTTGCTCCAATATATTTGCAAATTTCATCATTATTTTTATTTGCTGCTAAAAGTTCTTTTTTTGTTGGTGTGTCAACTCCATAAAAATCTGGGTATCTAATTTCAGGACTTGCTATTCTTACATGAACTTCCTTAGCTCCAGCATCATATAACATTTTTACAATTTTATAACTTGTTGTTCCTCTCACAAGTGAATCATCAACTAAAATAATTTTTTTATCTTTTATTGATGTTTTGTTTGGGTTTAATTTTAGTTTAACACCAAGGCTTCTAATTTTTTGTGAGGGCTCAATAAAAGTTCTTCCAACATAATGATTTCTAATTAATCCTAATTCAAAATTCTTTCTATTTTGTTGACTATAGCCCAAAGCCGCTGCATTTCCTGAATCTGGAACAGGTACAACAACATCTCCTTCAACATTGTCTTCTTTTGCTAGTTCAGTACCCAAATTTTTTCTATACTCATACGCAGTTTTTCCATTTAAGATACTGTCCGGTCTAGAAAAATAAATATATTCAAACACGCATGGTCGAACTTTTTGTTTTGGAAATGGTTTAATACTTTCAATCTTATCATCCTCAATCAAAACAATTTCCCCATTTTCAACTTCTCTCAAATATTTTGCACCTATTATATCTAATGCACATGTTTCCGATGCTAACACATATGAATTTTTTAACTTTCCAATAACTAATGGTCTTATTCCAAAAGGGTCCCTAACTCCTATTAATTTTTTTTGAGTTAGCATAACTAAAGCATAACCCCCTTGTATTTGAAATAATGCTTCTACAATCTTATCTATAGTTTTAGTTCTTTTTGATTTAGCAATTAACTGAACAATAGTTTCAGTATCAGATGTAGTATAAAATATAGCACCATCTTTAACTAATTTTGACCTTAAGGCTATTGCATTTGTTAGATTACCGTTATGTGAAATACTTATTCCTCCAGCATTTGTGTCAGCAAAAAAAGGCTGAATATTTCTTAAAGTTGTTCCTCCGGTAGTACTATATCTGTTGTGCCCAACTGCATAATTTCCAGTTAAGGTTTTTAATACTTTTTCTTTATTAAAATTATCTCCAACTAGACCGAATCTTTTTTCAGAATGGTACTGATCTCCATCAAAAGTTACAATTCCGCATCCTTCTTGCCCTCTGTGTTGAAGAGCATGCAATCCGAGAGCAGTAAGGGCAGATGCATCTTTATTGTTACTTATACCAAATACTCCACACTCTTCCTTTATTTTAGGATTAAAGCTCTTGAACTTTTTCTTTAGCATCGTTGTAATTTTCTTCATTTGGAAATTCTTTAATTAGATAATTACTACCTTTTTCCACATATGGAAAGGTAAAGGATTTTTCGAAATCTAACGGCCACTTCTCATAATTATAAATTATACTTATAGTTGAAAATATACATACACAAATTACGTAAGATCTCAAAAATCCAAAAAAGAATCCAAACACTTTGTCTAATGTACCAAGTCCAGAGTATGTCACAGCTTTACCTATGCCTTTATTAATCATTAAAATTAAAAAAATTATAATAACAAAAATTCCCACACCTAAGATAATGTCTAAAACATATTCACTATCGATCACGCCTTCTACCAAAGGCTTAATTCTTGGAAAAATTATTAGAGTTAATACATAAGCTAGTAACCATTTGGAAGCAGCTAAAATGCTTAAAACAAAACCTTTTCTATAGCATTTAATTAAAGATAGTAAGGTAAAAAAAATATATATTAGATCAAAGCTAGAAATATTATTAAAAATTTTAAAAATCTCATCCATTAACAATAGCTACTTATTTCCAAAAGGTTGAAACACCAAAAGAAGTGTAGGTAACAAAGTAAGCACTGATATCATTGCTAACAACATAGCAATTCCAGTAAATATTCCAAAATATATAGTAGGTATAAAATTAGATAAAATTAAAATTGAAAAGCCAAAAACAATAGTTATAGATGTATTTAATATTGCTACTCCAACTGTAGAATGACATTTTTTTAAAGTTAATTTGTAATCTTTAATTTTTTTATATTCTTCTCTAAATCTATAAATGTAATGAATACTATTATCTACAGCAATTCCTATTGTTATAGCAGCAATAGTTATTGTCATCATATCCAAAGGAATTTCTACTATTCCAATAATTCCTAAAATAAAAAAAGCTGCAATAAAGTTAGGAACAACACCAATTAAAGACAATTTAATATTTTTAAATAAAATAAAAAACATAGCAAATATTCCAATCATAACAAAACCCAGAGTTAAAATTTGTGATTTAAATAAACTTTGAAGTAAATTGTTAAATAAAATAAGTACGCCTGCTAACTTAAATTCTTCTTTTTTTAAACCTAATTTGTTAATTAAGTCGTATTCAATTTTTTTTATAAGCTCATTTCTTCTCAATCCTTCTTTAGAATCTTTAATTCTTAAATTTATTCTTGCCTCAGAATTTTCTATTGAAATATATGGATCTACTATCTCTTTTCTAATTGTTTCAGGAATTTTAGAATAAAGAACTCCCATTTCAAGGCTACCAAGAGGCTTGTTGTCATTTAATTGTGTTGCTACTTTAATTATAGAAGAAAAAGATAACACTTTTCCTACCGCAGGCAAACTATCCAAATAATTATGAACTTTATCAATTTTGTCTATTTTATCTTTTGTAAACCAGTATTTTGATTTATCATCTTCAGTTTCACTTTCATCCCATTCGTCTTCTTCATTTTCTTCAGTGTCATCAATTTTTGGGAATTTTATGATAACTTCAAGAGGGGTAGTTCCACCTAATTTTTCATCTATAAGCTTCATGCCTTTGTAAATTTCTGTATTTTTACTAAAATAATTTATGAAGCTATTTTCTACTTCTAATCGTGAGATACCATAAATACTTATAATAAATATTATTGAACTAATAATAAAAATTATACTTTTATTATTTATTGATATTTTTCCTAATAAATTTGTAAAAACTGAATTTTTATTCTCATTAACATTTACACTTAAATCTGAAACAAAACTAATTAAAGTCGGCAACAAGGTAAAAGTTACAATAAATGAAACAATCAGACCAATAGTCATCATCCAGCCAAAATCTATTATTGGTTTAATCTCACTAACAATTAGCGAGAGAAAAGCAAAAATTGTAGTAAGAACTGTATAAAGAATTGGCCAAAACATTTTATTTGTTGTTTGAAGAATTATTTCTTTTTTATTTAGATTGGGTTTTTCTTTTTGAAGCTGCAAAAACCTAGTACTCATATGTATATTCATCGCCATAGTTAAAATTAGCATCAGAGCGATAAAGTTTGACGATATTACTGTAACTTTCCATCCTAACAAACCAAGTAAACCTATCATTATTATAACTGAAAAAAAGCAGCTACTTATAGGAACTATAATCCAAACAATTTTTTTAAAAACAAACCAAAGAGTTCCTACAATAAATACCAAAACTCCAATACCAAAAACAAGTATATCACTTTTTATAAATGACATCATGTCATCAGCAATCATGGGAATTCCACCTAAATGTATTTTTGCTACATTACTGTATGAATTTATAATTTCTCTTATTTCAATAATGTTTTGATGATTTTTTTTCTTTAAATTATCTTTATAAGTTTCTAATTCTTTTTTATTATTAAACTCCTTAAGAACTTCATTCTTTTTTATATTTACAATTATTCCAGTAGTTTTACCATCTTCACTAATTACAAAGTTTCTAAAAACTGGACTATTTAAAATTTCATTAAATCCTCTTTTTTTATCAATTCCATCACTTTTAAGGGTACTAAAATTTTGCAATCTTTCAGTTAATGTTTTGTCAGTGCTATTTAAAAGTGGAATATCTAGAATTGTTACCACGCTATGAACCCAATCTAAACTTTGAATTTTGTATTTTAAACTAAGTAAATTATTAATAGAAGTTTCTGAAATTATCTCTTCATTGGGCGTAAAAGTTAATACGAGAAATTCTTTTGAGTTATATCTTTCTGTTATTTCTCTTAAATATTTTAAATCTGGGTCTCCTTCAATTAACAAAGTTTCTGATGAGGCATCTAGTCTAAAATCTTTTGAAAAAAAACCAAAACTAATAAGGCAAAATAACAAAATAGCAAAAATTATCTTTGGTTTTTCAATTATATTTTTTTGGTAAAAATGTGAAAACATCTATTACCAACTTATATAATTAAAATTAGTTATTTTGAATATCTTTAAATTTGGTAAACATCGGCTCAAATTCAAGAAAAACATTGCCTGTAGGACCATGTCGCTGTTTACCTATAATTATTTCAGCACGATTTGCTACATCATTCATTTTAGACTGCCATTCCGCGTGATCAACAGTATTTGGCTGAGGCTCTTTTCTTTCTAAATAATATGCATCTCTATAAACGAACATTACAACATCTGCATCTTGTTCAATTGATCCAGATTCTCTTAAATCAGCTAGTATAGGTTTTTTATCATCCCTTTGCTCTACAGCTCTTGAAAGTTGAGATAAGGCCAATACAGGAACAGATAATTCTTTAGCTATTGCTTTCAATCCTTGAGTAATTTCAGAAATTTCTTGTACTCTTCCATCTCTATAGTTTGCAGCTCTCATTAATTGTATGTAGTCAACTACCACCATATCCAAACCATAAAGCCTCTTTATTCTTCTTGCTCTATTGCTTAATGCAGCAATACTTATGGCAGGGGTTTCATCAATATAAAGAGGCAATTCTGAAATATTCTTTGATGTTTCAATAAATTTATCAAATTGATCTTCAGAAATTCTTCCTCTTCTAATATCATTGGATTTGATTCTTGATTGTTCTGCTAAAATTCTTGTTGAAAGTTGTTCCGAAGACATCTCTAATGAAAAAAAAGCAATAGTAGATTTTCTACCATCTTGTTGAATTTTTTTAGCTGCATTAAAAGCTATATTGGTTGCCAATGCCGTTTTACCCATTGATGGTCTTCCAGCTATAATTAATAAATCAGATTTGTGTAATCCCCCCAGTCTATCATCAAGATCAGTCAATCCAGTTGGCACTCCAACTATACCTTCGTCATTTTTGTATGCATTCGATGCCATTTCAATAGTCATTTTCATTGCTTCATCAAATTTTACCAATGAAGAACTAAAAGATCCTTTTTCAGCTAAGTCAAAAAGAGATTTTTCAAAATTTTGTATTATTGACTGTCCGTCATTTTCAAGATCATTTAGTTTTGCTGCATCTATTACATTTTCTGAAATTTTAATTAACTCTCTTTTTACAAAAAGATCATAAATTAATTTTGAATATTCTATTGCTTGACGTGAGGATGTTGAAAATTTTGTAATTTTGACTAAATAATCTGGCACATTTAATTCATCTTTTTCATTTTCAAAATAGTTTTTCAAAGTGATTGGATTTGCTAGCATTCCACTATAAATTAACTTTTCAATAGCGCTAAAAATTTTTTGGTGCATGGGATCGTAAAAATTTTTACTTGTAATTCTAATATTTATTTCATCAAATATTTCGTTTGAAATTAAAATAGACCCTATAACCGACTGTTCAGCTTCTATATTATTAGGGAGTTCGTTTGTTTCACTTTGAACTAAATTAAATTTATTAACCATAAATTTAGATAATTAAATTTAACAACAAATACAATATTAAAAAAGAGGTGGGGAAAAAACTGTATAATTATTTATCTTCTTCTGAAATAACCTTAATTGATATCTCAGATTGAATTTCTGGATGTAAGTTTAATATAATCTTAAATGTTCCTAATGATTTTATTTCTTTAACAGGTTGTATTAAGGAAGGATTTATTTCAATCTTTTCGACACTATATAATATTTTTGCAATCTCAGTTGGTTTAACAGAGCCATATAACTCTTTATTTTCTGTAGCTAATTTTTTTACTTGATACTCTTTTTTTTGAATTTTTTCACTTATAGATTTTGCTTCTCTTTTCTTTTCTTGATCTTTTTTTGAAAGATCAGACTTAATTTTTGAAACTTCTTTTATATTTTCTTTAGATGCAAAAAGTGCTTTTTTCTTTGAGATAAGATAGTTTCTTGCAAAGCCTCTTTTCACATCAATTACATCGCCAATCGATCCAACTTTTCTTACATTTTCTAATAAAATTATTTTCATTAAATTAACGCTAAGTTTCTAGCTCTTTTAATCGATAGTGAAAGTTCTCTTTGTTTTTTCTGACATACAGAAGTTATTCTTGATGGCATAATTTTACCATTCTCTGAAATATATTTTTTTAAGAGTCTAACATTTTTATAATCAATTACAGGTGCCCCTTTTTCTGACAATGGACATTTTTTTTTAAATTTATATTTTTGAGGCTGGAAAACACTTAATTTAGCAAAATTATTTTGACTAAATTTTTTTTTTTTATTCTTTGAATGCTTCATTGCTTAATTGGTTTTAAATTTAGCTTCCTCTGGTTTTTTTTCAAAATAATTCGTTTTTAAATCTAATTTTTTTACTTTGACAGTTAAATATCTTAAAAGATTCTTGTCTATTTTTTCATTCTTTTCTAGCTCAAAAATTGTTTTTCCACTACCTTCAATTTTAAAATGAATATAATTTCCTTTTTTGTTTCTTTTTATTAAATAAGATAAATTTAATAGACCCCAGTTTTCAGCTTTTAATACTTTTCCTTCATTTTTCATTACTAGATTCGTATATTTTTCTTGTATTTGTTTAAGTTGACTAGCGCCTATATCTTGTCTAGCAATTATTGTATGTTCGTAAAAGTTCATATTTTAATGTATTAAAAAAAAGGGATATACTATTATAAAAATTTAAATACAACACAAAAAACGTTAAAATTTAATAATAATTTCTATGTTTTCAGTAATTTTTCCAGGCCAAGGTTCCCAATCAGTAGGTATGACCAAAGAACTATATGATAATTTCTCTTATGTTAAAGATCTATTTAAAGAAGCAGACGATGTATTGGGCTATTCAATTAGCAAAACAATATTAGAAGGACCAAAAGAAGATTTAAATTTAACAGAAAATACACAACCTGCAATATTTTTATCGAGCTATTCAATTTTTGAAATGATAAAAAAAGAGAGCAATATTAATTTAAAAAATGCAAAATACTTTGCTGGTCATTCACTTGGAGAATATTCGGCTTTAGCAGCAAGTGGTTCATTAGATTTTAAAGATGCAATAAAGCTTTTAAACCAAAGAGGTAAAGCGATGCAAGCAGCTGTCCCCTTGGGAACAGGAGGAATGATAGCAGTTTTAGGTGTAGAAATAAAAGAAATAAATAATTTGCTAGAAGAAAATATGAATAACTACAAATGCTACATTGCAAATGATAACTCAAATGGACAAATAGTTTTAAGTGGACTTAATTCTGATATAAACAAATTTATTGAAACTTTAAAAGTAAAAAAAATCAAAAATATAAAGCTGCCAGTGAGCGCACCATTTCATTGTAAATTGATGGATAAAGCAACCTTTATAATGAACAATAAAATTAATAATACAAATTTTAAAAAACCAAATAATCCAATTATTTCAAATGTTACAGCATCAGAAACTCAAGAAATAGAGAAAATAAAGGATTTGCTAATTAAACAAATAGAAAGCCCAGTACGCTGGAGAGAGAGTGTAATTTATATGATAAAAAATGGAGTTACAAATTTTATTGAAATTGGGCCTGGAAAAGTATTATCTGGTTTAGTAAAAAGAATAGATAAAAAAATTAATGTAAATAACATAAATAAGCTTGAAGATTTAAGTGACATAAAATTGAATGATTAATTTTAAAAATAAAAAAATATTAGTTACAGGAGCCACAGGAGGAATAGGAAGAGAAATTGTTAAAAAATTTATTTCTCTTGAAGGAAATGTTTTGGCCACTGGAACAAATATAGAAAGATTAGACTTATTAAAAAAAGACTTTCCAAATATAGATGTTATAAAATTTGATATTTCGGATCATTCTAAAATTGAAGAATTTATAGATAATGCGACAGCACAACTAACTGGTTTAGATATTTTAATAAATAATGCTGGAACTAATGTAGATAATTTATCTTTAAGAATGAAAGATGATGAATGGAAAAAAGTAATAGATATTAACTTAACTTCTACGTTTTTATTAAGCAAATTTGCAATAAAAAAAATGTTAAAAAATAAATATGGAAGAATAGTAAACATTTCATCTGTAGTTGGACATACCGGAAATTTAGGACAATCAAATTATGCCGCATCAAAAGCAGGTATTGTAGGAATGACTAAATCTTTAGCAATAGAATACGCAAAAAAAAATATTACATTAAATTGTGTTTCCCCTGGTTTTATACAATCAAGAATGACAGATAACATTATAGAAAGTGTCAAAGCTGTCTTAACTTCTAAAATACCGATGTCCAGATTGGGAAATGGTGAAGATGTGGCCAATTCAGTCGCTTTTTTATCATCTGACCAAGCTTCTTATATTACTGGAGAAACTATACATGTTAATGGAGGCATGTATATGGCTTGACAAAAACTTTTAATAAATTAATAACGACTTAAACACAAAGGATTTTATGTCAGATGATATTTCAAGCAAAGTAAAAAAAATAGTAGCAGATCACTTAGGAATCGAAGAGTCAAAAGTAAATGACGACTCAAGCTTTATAGATGATCTAGGAGCTGATAGCTTAGATACTGTAGAATTAGTAATGGCTTTTGAAGAGGAATTTGGTTCAGAAATTTCAGATAGTGAAGCTGAGAAAATTCTTACAGTAGGTGATGCTGTGAAATTTATAGAGAGTAAAGCAAATTAAAAAATCAAAAAAAACATGTCTTTAGGAAAAGACGGGATAATTGTAGTTTTATCATCACCGTCAGGAGCTGGCAAAACCACCCTTGTAAAAAAAATAGCTCAAGAAAATAATTTTAAAATTTCAATTTCATATACAACTAGAAAACCCAGAACAAATGAAGCAAATGGTAAAGATTATTTTTTTATCAGTGAAGAAGAATTTAAAAAATTAATCGATAATAATGAATTTTTGGAATATGCAAAAGTTTTTGAAAATTATTATGGATCATCAAAAAATCAAGTATTTGAAAAATTAAACAAAGGAGAAAATGTAATCTTTGATATCGATTGGCAAGGAACAGAGCAAATTAAAAAACAAGAATTAAAATATAAAATTATTACATTTTTTATTTTGCCACCAAGCAAATCTGAATTATTTAATAGATTAAAAAATCGGGATATGAAGGATAAAAATATTGTTGAAGAAAGAATGAATCAATTTAATGAGGATATTACGCACTGGGAAAACTATGATTTTGTAGTAATTAACGATAATCTAGAAAAATGTTATGACGAAATAATAGGACTTATCAATATAAAAAAAAAAAATTCAATTAGCAATTATGATAAAAATAAAATTTTAAATCATATTAACAAATTAAAGATTTAGACTTTCATATTCTTTACATATTTCAAAATATTTTAATGGGGGTAAATTTTGAGGTCTATCATTAATATTGATGTTAATTTTTTTTGAGATTTCATTTATGTTTTTAAAAATTATATTTAAAGGTTTTTTTATCATTTTACGTCTTTGGTTGAAAAAAATATTAGTAATATGTTCTAAATTTTTTGAATTTTTTAACTTAAAATATTCTTTCTTTGGCTTAATTAACAAAATTGTACTTTTAACTTTCGGAACTGGATAAAAAGAATTAGGTGAAACGTCTATAATTTTTTCTATCTGTAATTTCCATGATGATAAAACAGCGAGCCTTCCGTAGTTTTTACTATTAGTTTCTGCTATCATTCTATCAGCTACTTCTTTTTGAAACATTAAAATAAATTTTTTAAAGGTATTATTTAAATTTTTATATCTTATCCATTTAACTAAAATTTGTGTAGAAATATTGTAAGGTAAATTTCCAAAAACAATCATAGTTTCATTCGAATAATCTTTTTCATTAATTTTTAATATATCATCATTAATTAAAATAATTTTTTCTCTAAATTTATCGTATAATTTTTTTGTTAATAATGTATCTTTTTCAACAGCAAATATTTTTTTTGGGTTTTTTGATACAATTTTTTCTGTAAGGTTTCCAGTTCCTGATCCTACCTCAAGAATTATATCATTTTTTTTTATGTCTCCTGCATTTACAATGATATCAATAATATTTTTATCAACTAAAAAGTTTTGTCCTAAACTTTTTTTAGGATAGTTGGTTTTCATTTAATTTTTTTAAAGAAATTTATTGAAGAAATTAATGACTGAGCATTAGATTTATTTTTACCTGCCATTTGATTATTTGTTCCGTGGTCTGGAGAAACTCTTAAAAAGGGCAAACCTAACGTTAAATTAATAGCATTAAAATTAAATATAGTTTTCATTGGAGCAAGAACTTGATCATGATACATACCAACCGCAACATCAAAATAAGATAGATTTTTTTTAGAAAAAAAAGTATCTGCAGAAAATGGACCTTTAATATATATTTTTTTATTCATCAGAGATTTAATTGCAGGCTTAATAATTTTTTTTTCTTCACTTATTTTTTCAATAGATTCACAATGAGGATTAAGACCTAATATTGCAATTTTTGGTTTTGAGTTTAGTTTATTTTTGTAAAAATTATTAATATTCATTACATCATTTACAATTTTATTTTTGCTTAAGTTTTTTGTTACACTGCTAATAGGTAGATGGGTAGTTATTGGACAAACAGAAAAAACAGGGTTATAAATTAACATAGTTGGCTTATTTTTATTTTTAGTTTTACTTGCCAAATATTCAGTAACTCCTAAATGTTTTTTTTCTAAAAAATGTGTTTTTGATACTGGGCCATTTATTAATGCAAAAGCTGATTTTTCATACAATAATTTTATAGCAATTTTAAAACAATCATTAATATACTTATTTGAATTATTAGAAATTTTATCAAAGGTTTTTTTAAATTTATATTCAACATTCAAAATATTTATATACTTTTTATTAAAGTTAAATTTTTTAAAATCGAAAGAATTTATTTTTTTAATTTTTATTGAATATTTCAGAAATTTCATTTGAGATTTTAATAAATTTTCAGATCCAATTATTATGATAGGTCTATTGTATTTTTGAATAATCTTTTTTCTATAAGATTTAAATAGTAGCTCAGAAAAAATACTATTTGGTTCACCAAGCACTATCAATAAAGGTTTCTTATTTTTCACTAATGAATATATTTTGTTTAATTTTATTATAATAAATTAGTGAAAATTGATTTAACTGTCTATTTCTTTCTTGAGATATTGCTTGATTGATAGCTTTTTTAATATCTAAAGTTACTTCTTTATTTTTTTTATTATTTAATTTTAAAATTAAATATCCACTACTAGTTTGTATTGGTTTAGTTATTTGATTAAGTTTTAATGTTTTTATTTCCTTAAGCATCATTTCATTTAACTGATTTTCACTAATCCATCCTATTTGACCACCAAATTTTGAGCTATCACTAATACTGAAAAAGTTTGCACTATTTTTAAATCCGGAACTACTTATATTTTTAAGAATTAAATCATATTTTTCCTCTAGAATTTCACTTCCTTCAAGCTCAAACAATATTTCACTTAAATTATATTCTAC
>CACJRJ010000016.1 GCA_902595725.1 uncultured Pelagibacteraceae bacterium | reverse complement strand
ATATTTCTGAGAAAAAAGATATTACAAAGGGTGCAATTGCATCAAAATTGAGTGCGAAGATATATAATTTAAAAATATTAGACTCAAATGTTCAAGATGAAAAAGAGAATGTTACAAGGTTTTTAATTATGCAAAAAGATATATTTCAACCAGAACTTAAAAAAAATAAATATATAACTTCTTTACTATTTAAATTGAAAAGTAAGGCAGGAGCACTTTACAGCGCCTTAGGGAGTTTTACCCTTAATGGTGTAAATTTAACAAAATTACAAAGCTTTCCTGAGAAAAATTCCTTTTCATCTTATTTTTTTTTATGTGAGCTTGATGGGCACATAGAGGAGAAAAAAGTAAAAAATTCACTAGAAGAACTAGGACTCCATTGTGATGATATGCACGTGTTAGGTGTTTTTGAGGCTGACAAATTTAGAGATAAATAATCTATTACTTTTCTTGTGGAATAAGAATCTTTACTGTTATAATACATTTTGGAGGCTAGAGGTGAGCGCTGCTTGAACCCGACCAGATCCTAACGGAAGCAATCGTAAAGACAGTTGTTCAGGTTCTAGTCTCCTAATTAATTAGTTTATGAATAAGAACTCAAAAGTTTTGGCACTAAAGTATCGACCAAAAACATTTAAAGATTTAATTGGTCAAGAAATTATTGCAGAAACAATTTATAACTCAATTAAGCAAAACAGAGCCGCCAATGCATATTTGTTTACTGGAATTAGGGGAGTTGGAAAAACAACTATAGCAAGGATTGTTGCCAAAGCTTTAAATTGTAAAAATGGTATAGAAAATTTATGTAAAGAAAAATTTTGTGAAAATTGTGAAGAAATTAGTAATTCAAATCATATAGATATATTTGAACTTGACGCTGCTAGTCGTAGTTCTGTTGAAAATACAAAAGAACTTATTGAATTTTCTAGATATGCACCAACTTCATCTAATTACAAAATATATATTTTAGATGAGTGCCATATGTTATCACGTCAAGCCTGGAATTCTTTGCTTAAGACTTTGGAAGAGCCACCAGAATATTTAAAATTTATATTTGCAACAACAGAAATTAAAAAAGTACCAGTAACAATTATTTCAAGATGTCAAAGGTTTGATTTATCTAGAGTAAATTCTGCCGAATTATTTAAATTTATTAAAGAAGTCAAAAATAAGGAAAATGGGAAAATAAACGATGAAGCTCTAAAATTGATTGTTAAAATATCAGAAGGATCAGTAAGAGATGCACTTTCTCTTCTGGATAGAGCATTATTAAGTCAAAATGAAAAATCTGAGCTTGACTTAAAAGAAGCACAAAAAATATTTGGCTATTTTGAAAAAAGTTACCTCATAAATTTATTTAAATTTTTATTTAAAGGAGACGAAAAAGAGGTGATAAAAATTTATAGATCAATTTATAATCAAGGAGTTGAGCCCAAGATATTTCTTAATGATTTTTTAGAAATATTATATTATGTTAAAAATATTTCATCAATAAAGCAAGAAGGAACAAATTTTTCTCTTAACGATAAAGAATTTAATGATATAGATTTAATTTCAAAAGAAGTAGGTCCAGAAATTTTATTATTATTTTGGCAATTTACAATTAAAACGTTAAGTGAGTTAGACGTGGTTTCAAATCAAAATTTATCGATGGAAATGTTTTTGATAAGACTACTGTATATTAAAAAAGACATAAATATTGATAATAAAAAAAATGAAATTCTTAATCAAGAAAAATACTTAGAAAATAATATTCAAAAAGAACAGATTGATATAATCAAAGATGAAATTAATATAGAAACTAAAAATAAAACTATAAGTCAAATTAAAAATTTTACCCAAGAAGAAACTTTAAATGTCGAGAGAAAAGTAGAAGATGAATTAAAGAAAGTTAAAATAATAAATTTTGAAGAATTAATTAATTTATGTGATGAAAAAAAAGAATTAAAATTAAAATATGAATTAGAAACCAATGTTAGTTTGGTAAGTTTTACAGATCAAAAAATTGAAATTTCATTTAACGAAAACTTAGATAAAAATTTTGTAAAAGAACTATCCTCAAAATTATATGAATGGACAGGAAAAAGATGGATAATTGCTTTTTCTAAGGAAATTGGAAAGTTATCTAGAAAAAATAAAAAAAAAGAAGAAAAAATAAATATGATTGAGAGAGAAAAAAAAGGAGATATATATAAAAAGATTACAGATTCAGTCCCAGATGCTGAATTAATTGATATAAAATTAAATTATGATGATTGATGACTGATTTTAATAAAATTTTAGACAAGGCTAAAGAACTCGAAATTAAAATGAAGGAGAGCCAAGAAAAAATTAAAAATATAAATGCAACAGGTATATCTGGAGGAAATTCAGTTAAAATTACTCTTAATGGAGAAGGAGAAATTGTTGAAATATATATTTCGCCAGAAATTTTAAAAGAAGATAAAACTATAATTGAAGATTTAATTAAGGCAGCCCATAATAATGCTAAATCTCAATTAAAGTTCAAAACATCAGAAGAAATTTCTAAGGCAACTGGTGGTTTTGGAATACCAGATTTTAAATTTCCATTGTAATTTAAATGCAAAATATTTCTGAAATTGATGAATTAATTAAATTGATATCTAAACTTCCTGGACTAGGACCAAAATCAGCAAAAAGAATAGTATTAAAATTAATTAATAATAGGGAGGAATTAGTTAAGCCGATAACAAAGACTTTGACTGAAGTATATAAAAGTATTTCTAGATGCAAGAATTGTGGTTCTTTAAAATCAAATGTAAATGGTTGTAATAATTGTGAAAATAATAAAAATAAATACAATAAAATTTGTATAGTAGAAAATATAGCTGATCAATGGAGCATAGAAGCTTCCAGTGTATATCAAGGTTATTTTCATATTCTTGGTGGAACAATTTCCTCCTCAACTAACGAAAAAAAAGAAGATTTACTAATCAATTCTTTGGTTGATAGAATTAAAAAAGATAACATAGAGGAAGTAATTTTAGCAACTAGTGCAACAGTAGAAGGTCAAACAACTGCATTTTACATTCAAGATAGTTTAAAAAATACTAATGTAAAAATTTCAAAACTTGCACAAGGTCTACCTGTTGGTGGAGAGATAGAAAATTTAGACGATGGTACATTAATATCAGCTTTTAAAAATAGACAAGGTTTTAAAAAGTAATTAAAAATTAATTTTTTTTCAGAAGTCTATTAAGATGAAGAATCGGCTCAGTATAGCCTGATGGCTGAGTTTTTCCATGAAATACAAGTTCACAAGCAGCTTTAAAAGCGATTGACTTAGCGAAGTTATCCGACATTGGTATATAAGGAGAATGGCCTTTCATACTTGGATCTTTCAAATTTTGATTATCTACAACTTTAGCCATTTTTTTCATAATTTCTAAAACATGTTTCTTGCTGCATATTCCATGGTGAAGCCAATTAGCAATGTGTTGACTGCTTATTCGGCAGGTGGCTCTGTCTTCCATTAAACCAATACCGTTAATATCTGGTACTTTTGAACAGCCAACAGATTGATCTACCCATCTAACTACATATCCCAAAATACCTTGTGCATTATTTTTTAATTCTTTTGTAATTTCTTCCATAGACCAATCAGGTTTTTTTGCCACTGGGATAGTTAAAAGATCAGATAGTTTTGCAATTTTTCTTTTTGATAATTCTCTTTGTTTAGCAAATACGTCAACTTCATGGTAATGTAGAACATGCAATGCAGCGGCAGTTGGAGATGGTACCCACGCACAATTAGCTCCTGATAAAGGATGAACAATTTTTTGTTTCATCATTTCACCCATTAAATCTGGCGCAGGATACATGCCTTTACCAATCTGGCATTTACCTGAAAAGCCACATTTCAATCCAATGTCTACATTGTTATTTTCGTATGCTCTTATCCATTTAGATGATTTCATTTCACCTTTTTTAATCATTGGTCCAACTTCCATCGATGTATGAATTTCATCTCCAGTTCTATCTAAAAAACCAGTATTTATAAAAAAAACTCTATTTTTTAAAGCTCTGATACATTCTTTTAAATTAATTGATGTTCTTCTTTCTTCATCCATAATTCCACAAAGAATCTGATTCTTTTTTAAATTTAAAACTTTTTCAACTTTTCCAAATATTAAATTAGTAAAATCACATTCTTCGGGTCCGTGCATTTTAGGTTTAACTATATAAATAGAATTAACTCTGGAATTTCCTTTTTTTTTAAAATCGTGCAAGCATGCAAGAGAAGTTACAAAAGCATCAAGTATTCCTTCAGGACATTCGGACCCATCTTTTAAAAGAATAGCTGGATTTGTCATTAGATGTCCTACATTTCTATTCAATAATAAAGATCTTCCGTGCAGAATTAATTTTTTTCCTTTCGAGGAAATATAGTTTCTATCTAAATTTAATTTTCTCGATTTTTTTTTGCCATTCTTAATAAATTCTACTTTTAGATCTCCCTTCATTAAACCAAGCCAATTTTTATATCCTAGAACTTTATCTTCAGCATCTACAGCGGCGACACTATCTTCATGATCGCAAATAGTAGATATTGCTGATTCCAAAAAAATATCATGTATTTTAATTTTGTCTTGATTACCTTCTGGATTATTAATTTCCATTTTGTCATCTTGATCAAATAAAATATCAATATGCAGACCATTATTAATAAATAGAAGAGAGCTAATCTTATTTTTTTTTTTATTATAACCTACAAACTGGTTAGGATTTTTAAGTTTTAAATTTATTTTATTATTTTTAATTTCTGGAATTTTTTTTAAGTCTTGCCAACTTTGTTTTTTTAAAGGTACAAACTTATCCAATAGTATTCTAGAGTATTCAATCACTTTTTTTCCTCTTATTGGATTGTAAGTTTTTCCTTTCACTGCGCCACCAGTTTCTGGAATTACATCTGTTCCATATAAGCTATCATACAAACTTACCCATCTTGCATTGGCTGCATTTAATAAAAATCTTGCATTTGAAACAGGACAAACTAACTGGGGGCCACATATACTTGATATTTCTGTATCAATGTTCTTAGTTTTAATTTTAAAGTTTGTTCCAGGTTTTTTTAAGTACCCAATTTTTATTAAAAATTTGGTATATTTTTTTAAATTTAATTTATTGTTTTTTTTATCTATGTGTAATGCGTCAATTGCTTTTTGTAATCTTTCTCTTTTTTGAAGTAGTTTTCTATTTTTAGGTGCAAGTTCGTGAACACATTTATCAAAGCCATTCCAAAATCTTTTCTTATTAATGTTAGTTCCAGGCAACAATTCTTTATTTATAAAATTTGCTAAATTTTCTGAAATTGATAGATTTTTGATTTTTAAGTACTTTTCTTTCATTATGGTAATTTGCAAAAGTCTTTATTAGTATTCAATATAACTTTTTGGTTATAAAATAGTCAATTTATAATTAATAATTTAAAAATTTACCATTTTATTGCCTTTTTTTGCTTTATAAACACTGTAAGAAAAGAAAGTATGAAAAACTATTTAAATTTTGAAACTGAAATTAAAAATTTAGAAGTAGAACTCGATAAACTTAAAGATCCATATAACCAAGAAGGCCTATCAGAAGTTGATACTCAAAATATTTCGAAAATTCAAAATGAGATAGATATAAGGTTGAAAGACATTTATTCTAACTTGGATCCTTGGCAAACAACTCTTGTTGCTCGACACGAAGATAGACCTAAAGCAAAGTATTTTATAGATAACCTTTTTGAAGATTTTATTTCTCTCGCTGGTGATAGATTTTATGGCGAAGATCAATCAGTAATATGTGGGTTTGCAAAATTTGAGAAAAAATCGGTTTTAGTAATTGGACAAGAAAAGGGCGAGGACCTTGAAACAAGAATTGAGAGAAATTTTGGAATGATGAGGCCTGAGGGTTATAGAAAAACAATAAGACTAATGAGACTTGCAAATAAATTTAAAATTCCTGTAATTTCATTTATAGATACTCCAGGAGCTTACCCGGGAGTTGGAGCGGAAGAAAGAGGTCAAGCAGAAGCAATTGCTAGATCAATAGAGTGCTGTATGGAATTAACTGTCCCAACAATATCAGTAATTATTGGAGAAGGTGGATCAGGAGGTGCAATAGCTTTGGCTTCTTCTAATAAAGTTTTAATGTTAGAAAATGCAATATACTCAGTAATATCACCAGAGGGATGTGCTACTATATTATGGAGAGACCCTAAAAAAACTCTAGAGGCTTCTAAAGCAATGAAATTATCATCTAAAGATCTTTTTGATTTAAAAATAATTGACGAAATTATTTCAGAGCCTGTAGGTGGAGCACATAGGGATAGAGATTTAATTATAGAAAATGTGAAAAATTCAATTAAAAAAAATTTAGATTTTTTTGATAACATGATTAGTGATCAGATTCTATTGCATAGAAAAAACAAATTTTTATCGATTGGAAGAAGTAAAGGATTTATTAGTACTGATGAAACAACTGATAAATTATCTATGAAAACTAGTTACTTAAATATATTTATAAAAAAATTCTCTAAATATAAAATTCATATTTTAACTTGCTTCATAATTTTAACTTTAACAATTTCTTTATTATTTTTATAAAGCACCACAACAGTATTTAAATTTTTTTCCTGATTTACAGGGACAAGGCTCATTTCTTCCTATTTTCTTATTTGCAAGTCTTTCTAAGTCTTTTTTATTAAATTCTTGTTTTTTAATTTCATTTTCACTTTGCCTGTTCTGTTCAACAATTTTAAGATTTAATAGAACTGTAATTAAATCAGTTTTAAGTTTATTTAATAAATTTTCAAATAAAGAGAATGCTTCTTTTTTGTATTCTATTAAGGGATCTTTATTACCATAAGATCTTAAACCTATAACTCCTCTCAGTTGTTCTAAATATTGAATGTGCGATTTCCAGCTCTGGTCAATGATCTGTAACAATAATCTTTTTTCTAAATTTAATGCTTGTTCTTCACCCAAAATTGACTTTCTTTCATCTCTTTTTTTTAAAAACCTATCTTTAATTTCTTTTTCAAACTTTTCTTCATTAAAGTCTAAGAGGGACTTGATTTCATTATCTTCAAAAGAATTTCCTAAAATAGATTTTATTTGATTGGTTTGTTCGCTATTTTTATCCTTTGATAAATTCAGTTTTTTTAAATCTTTCAATCTAATTATAATTTCTCCCAAAAATTCATCTGAATAATCAAAAGCATTTTTGCTACCAATTATATTATTTCGTTGACCAAAAATAACTTTTCTCTGATCATTAAGAACATTGTCAAATTTAAGTAAAGTTTTTCTTACATCAAAATTTCTAGACTCAACTTTCTGTTGAGCTCTTTCTAGTGCTTTGTTTATCCATGGGTGATCAATACTTTCACCATCTTTTAGACCAAGCTTTTCAAGAATATTGTTCATTGATTCAGATCCAAAAATCCTCATTAAATCATCTTCGAGACTAACAAAAAATATTGAACTTCCTTCATCCCCTTGTCTTCCTGAACGTCCTCTTGCTTGATTATCAACTCTTCGACTTTCCATCCTCTCTGTTCCAATTACAAACAAACCACCTAATGATTTAATTTCTTCTTTATCACTATTTTCTTTTAGATTTTTTCCTCCTAGCTTTATATCAACACCTCTTCCAGAAATACTTGTTGTTATAATTAATGAATTCTTCTTACCCGCATTTGCAATAATATCAGCTTCTCTTTCATGGTTTTTTGCATTTAATACTGTGTGTTCTATTCCTTCTTTTTTTAATAATTCTGAATAGTGCTCTGATTTATTTATATTTGCAGTAAAAACTAATAAAGGTTGGCCTTTTTTATTACATTCACTTATTTTTTTTATAATTGCTTCATCTTTTTCTTTTAATGATCTGAATATTTGATCATTCCAATCTTGCCGTATCATTTTTTTGTTTGTGGGAATAGCAACTACTGGAAGTCCATAAATTTCGTAAAATTCTTCAGATTCTGTTGCCGCTGTTCCCGTGCATCCCGCAAGCTTTGAGTAAAGTTTAAAATAATTCTGATATGTTATAGAGGCTAAGGTTTGATTCTCGTTCTGCACTTCAACTTTCTCTTTTGCTTCAATACTTTGATGAAGACCATCACCAAATCTTCTTCCCGGTAATTGCCTTCCAGTTTGTTCATCGATAATAATTATTTGACCATCTTTAACAATATAATCTTTACCATTCAAATATAAATGATTAGCTCGCAGTGCTTGGTTAACATGATGAACTAAATTTAAATTATCTGGATCATAAAAATTATTATTTTTAAGTATGCCGGCATCTGAAAAGATTTTTTCTATATTATCTATTCCTTGATTTGTTAGTAGAACGTTTTTGTCTTTTTCATCAATTTCAAAATCTTCTTTTTTTAAATGTTTAACCAATTTATTTACAGCAATATATAAATTTGTTTTATCCTCAACTCCTCCTGAAATAATCAAAGGGGTTCTTGCTTCATCGATTAAACATGAGTCAATTTCATCTACTATTACATAGTTATGACCACGTTGAACCATGGAATCAAAAGAAAACTTCATATTATCTCTTAGGTAATCGAATCCTAATTCACTATTTGTTGCATAGGTAATATCACAATCATAATTTATCTTTCTCTCCTCGTCGGTTTGGTCATTATTTATATATCCAGCAGTAAGACCTAAGAAATTATAAATTCCTTTCATATTTTCGCAGTCTCTTTTTGCAAGATAATCATTAACTGTAACTATATGGACACCTTTTTTTGTTAATGCATTTAAATAAGCTGCTAGAGTAATTGTCAGCGTTTTACCTTCTCCAGTTTTCATTTCTGCTATTTTATTTTCATGAAGAACAATCCCACCCACCATTTGAATATCAAAGTGACGTTCATTATTTATTCTTCTAGACGCTTCTCTTACTAAAGCAAATGCTTCAGGAAGTATTTCTTCCAAAGAAACTCGATTTTCAATTTTTTCTATTAAATCTTTAGTTTTTTGTGGAAAAGACCCATCTTCTAAATTTTTTATTTGATCTTCTAAATCATTAATTTTTTTTGTAATTTTATTTAATCTTTCCAGCTCTTTTTGGTTACTAGATTTAATAATTTTTGATAAAAATTTTAGTGGATTGAGCATTTAATAAGTATATTGTTTTATAATTTAAATTTAAGGTTTAATATAGTAGCTAAATCAAATTTTTAAATAGCATGGTAATTAATCTAAATAATTTATTTAATTCAATAAATAAAAACTCTAAAATGGGTGATTTTCAAGACCTTGATCATCTCGACGGAGTATCTATATCTACTAGCTCTGCTAATTTATATTCAAAAAAAAGAGATGATGTTGTTTTGTTTTATTTTAGAAATGGAGCTACATTTGCTTCAGTTTATACTCAATCAAAGTTAATTTCAGAAAATATTAAATGGAATTTAAAAATAAATAAAAAAAAAATTAGTGCTTTATTAATTAATACTAGAAATGCAAATGCTTTTACGGGCAAAGAAGGATTTAAAGGTTTAAAAATATTAGCAGAGAATCTATCTCTAGAGTTAACACAAAAGCAAAAAAATGATGAAGAAAAACCAAAAAAAATTGAACCAAATGAAATTTTATTTGCATGCACTGGAACGATAGGTGAGATTTTTCCTACAGAAAAAATAAAAAAAATTATACCAGATTTAGTAAATAAAATAAAATATAACCAAAATAAATATATATGGATTAAAGCATCGATGGGGATTTTAACGACTGATTTAAAACCAAAGATTGCAATGGAAGAATGTTACATTGGAAGTAAATTAATAAAAATTTATGGAATTGCCAAAGGTTCTGGCATGATTTATCCAAATATGGCAACAACATTAGGTTTTATATTTACAGACGCAAAAATTTCGTCAAATATTTTAAAACAATTATTAAAAAAAAATATAGATAAAACATTTAATGCAATTTCATGTGATGGAGACACAAGTACTAATGACATGGTTTCTATATTTGCAACAGGTGAAGTTGAAAACTCAAATTTGAAAAGTATAAAAGATAATAAATTGACTGGATTTGACTCAGCTTTATTTAAAGTTCTTTTAAACCTTGCGAAAAGAGTAGCGGCAGATGGTGAAGGAGCATCAAAATTTATAACTATTAAAGTTAAAAATTGTAAAACTGAAGAGGACGCAAAAAAAATATGTTTTTCTATTGCAAATTCCCCGTTAGTAAAAACGGCTATTGCTGGAGAAGATCCTAATTGGGGTAGAGTAATTATGGCAATTGGAAAATCCAAAGTAAACTTAAATCCGAATAAATTATCAATCAAATTTGGAAATATTTTAATAATAGAAAATGGTAAATTATCAAACACATACGAAGAAAAAGAAGCAGCAAATTATATGAAAGAAGAAAAAATAGATATTTTAATAAATTTAAATTTGGGTAAAAAAGAATTTACTTCGTATACTATGGATTTAACAAAAAAATACATTGAGATAAATTCAGACTATAGAACTTAGTGTTATTGAAATAAATGAATTAATAATTAAATATTAAAAATGATTAAATATAAGCTGTTTTGTAGTAATTGTATTAAAGATTTTGATAGTTGGTTTAGTACTTCAAATGAATTTGAAAAATTAAAAAAAAATAAACTTTTGAGTTGTCCAAATTGTAATTCAGTTAAAATTGAAAAATCATTAATGTCACCATCAATAATTAATAATAAGACTAAAAATAATAATTTAAATTCAAAAAAGTTTCTAGAAGTTAAGAAAAAATTAAAAAAATATAAAAAATTTATAAAAAATAATTTTGATTATGTTGGAGACAATTTTTCATATGAAGCTAGATCAATACATTATAATGATAAAAAAAGAAGCAAAGGAATCTATGGTAAGGCATCAATCAATGAAATTAAAGAATTATCTGAGGAAGGAATTGAAACAGAAATGATACCTTGGATCAACGATAATGAAAATTAAACTTTTTTGAACTTAGAAATGTAATTTACAGACTCATCATTTGAAATTAACCACTCATTTTTTAGTACATTAAAACTTACTCCTTCTGTTTTAATTAATTTTAGATTATTTTTTTTTGCTATAAAAATAAGATCTTTGGGTTTTACAAATTTATTCCAGTCATGTGTTCCTATTGGAAGCCAATTTAATATATATTCAGCTCCAATTATAGCAAACATGTATGATTTAAGTGTTTTGTTTAAAGTAGCTACAAACATCAATCCATTTTTTTTTAGCAATAATGTACTTTTTTTTAAAAAAAAATTTAAGTCATTAACATGTTCTACAATCTCCATATTTAAAATTACATCAAATTTTTTATTTATATTTATTTTTTCTGGTGAAGAACATAAGTAATTAATTTTTAAGTTATTTTTTTTTGAATGATAGCTTGCAACGTCTATATTTTTTTGAGATGCATCTATAGCGGTAACTGTGGCCCCCAATCTACACATTGGTTCAGATAAGAGGCCTCCTCCACAACCAATATCTAAAAGTTCAATATTTTTTAGTGGTTGTAATTTCGAATTAATTTTGAAGTGAGCAATTACGCTATCTTTAATATATTTTATTCTTAAGGGATTAAATTTATGTAAAGGCTTGAACTTTCCTTCTATATCCCACCATTCGTCTGCTATTTTTGAAAACTTTTCAATTTCTTTTTTGTTTATAGAGCTCATAAGTGATTGATAGTTGACATTACAATTAAGATGTATTTTATCAACATAATTTACTTAAAAAAAAAAAATTGATCAATGAAAATTGTAGTTTTAAAATTTGGAGGAACCTCTGTTGGTTCGACAGATAGAATAAATAAGGTTTCAAAAATAATAATTTCTTATATAAAAAAAAAATATAAGGTAATTGTTACTCCATCAGCTATGAAAGGAGTAACAAATGATTTGATCAAAAAATCAAAAGAAATTTCAAGTAATTTTATAAGTGATGAATATGATGTCTTAGTTTCCTCAGGCGAACAAATGTCTTGCTCACTAATAGCAGGAAGTTTAAATCATTTAGGTTATAAATCTAGATCATGGTTAGGCTGGCAAGTACCTATTTTAACAGAAGGAAATTATTCTGCAGCACGGATTAAACATATATATAAAAAAAATTTAATGAATTATTTAAAATCTGGTGGGATTCCAATTGTTGCAGGATTCCAAGGAATTAACTCTAACTTTAGAATAACTACTATAGGAAGAGGAGGTACTGATGCGAGTGCAATTATGCTTGCAAGGTTTTTTAATGCAGAAAAATGTATAATTTATACTGATGTAGATGGCGTTTATACAACGGATCCAAATATAATTAAAAAAGCAAAAAAAATAAAAATAATTTCTTATGAAGAAATGCTTGAAATGGCCTCACTGGGAGCGAAAGTTATGCAACCCCACTCCATTCAAGATGCAAGATTAAATAGAATTGATGTAGATGTAAGATCATCATTTAAAAAAGTTTCTGGAACTTTAATTACAAAAAAAAAAAATATATTGAGTAATAAAATTATTAGAGGAGTTTCTTTTACAAAAAATGATGCTAAAATTACCTTGCTTGGAGTAAAAGATAGACCAGGTGTTGCAGCTTCAATATTTGAACCACTTTATACAAATTCAATCAATGTAGACATGGTTGTACAAAATATATCTTCGAATGGTCGAGAAACAGACCTAACGTTTACAATTAAATCGGAAGATTCAGCTAAAACTGAAAAGTTATTAAAAAAAAATAAAAAAATAAATTTTAGAAAATTAATTGTTGATAAAAAAGTATCAAAAGTATCAATAATTGGCGTAGGAATGATTACAACTCCAGGAGTTACCTATAGAATGTTTAATGCACTGGCTAAAAAGAATATAAATATTATTGTAATTTCAACATCAGAAATTAAAATATCTGTATTATTAAATAGAAGAGATTTAAATAAAGCAGTAAATGTTTTACATAAAGAATTTAGATTAGAAAAATAATTCAAAATAATGAGCATTAGACCTTTCAGGGATATATATCGTAGAGACACCAAAGTTATCAATGTAGGAAATGTAAAAATTGGAGGCAATAACCCAATTTCAGTTCAGTCAATGACAAATACTTTAACTAGCAATATTAAAGAAACATTAAATCAAATTAATAATATTTCAGAAGTTGGAGGAGATATTATAAGGGTTTCTTGTCCTGATGAAGAATCTACGAATGCATTAAAAGAAATTACCAAACATTCTCCTATTCCAGTAGTTGCTGATATTCATTTTCATTTTAAAAGGGCTATAGAAGCTGCAGAAAATGGAGCTGACTGTTTAAGAATTAATCCGGGAAATATTGGTGATAAAAATAAAATTGTCCAAGTTATTTCAGCTGCAAAAAATAATAATTGTTCTATGAGAATTGGTGTCAATTCTGGCTCATTAGAAAAAGATATCTTGGAAAAGCACAGAGAACCATGTCCGGAAGCGTTAGTAGAGAGCGCTATTAGAAATGTAAAAATTTTAGAAGATTTAGATTTTTTTAATTTTAAAGTAAGTGTTAAATCTTCAGATGTATTTTTATCAATAAAAGCATATAAAGAACTTTCAAAAGTTATAGATTATCCTCTTCATCTGGGAATTACAGAAGCAGGAAGTTTCATTCCTGGGAGCATAAAATCTTCTATCGGTATAGGAAATTTATTGTTAGAAGGCATTGGAGATACAATAAGAGTCTCCCTCTCTGATGATCCAGTTGAAGAAATCAAAATAGGAAATGAAATTTTAAAATCATTAAACCTTAGAAATAGGGGAGTTAAGATAATATCTTGTCCTTCGTGCGCCAGACAAGGTTTTCAAGTTATAGATACAGTTAAAATTTTAGAAGAAAAATTATCTCATATTAAAACTCCAATAACTTTATCTATTATAGGATGTGTCGTAAATGGCCCAGGAGAGGCAGCACAAACTGATATAGGCATAACTGGAGGTGGTCAAAATAGTAACATGCTTTATTTGAAAGGAGTTCAAACAGAAAAGCTTGGTAATAAAGATATTATTTCAAAGGTAGTTGAATTAGTTGAAAAAAAAGCAGAAGAATTCAAAATAAAGAATAATGATACCAGTAAAAAAAGTTGAAGAATTAGTTTTGAGACATAAAAGTCTTGAGAGCGAACTATCTTCAGGAAGCATTGATAAAAAATTATTTGCAACAAAATCAAAAGAATATTCTGATATAAATGAAATTATTATTCACGCCAAAAAATACATAGAATTTGAGAAAAATAAAAAAGATTTAGAAAAAATAATTAACGATAGCGGTAGTGAAAAAGAAATTAAAGAAATGGCAGAATTAGAATTAAATGAATTATTAAAAAATAATGAATTAATTGAAAAAAAAATAAAATTATTTTTGCTTCCCAAAGATGATGCTGATACAAAAAATGCGATAATTGAAATCAGAGCAGGAACTGGAGGTCTTGAGGCGAGCTTATTTGCTTCTGATTTGTTTAAAATGTACGAAAAAGTTTGCCACAAAAAAAAATGGATTTTAGAAGTGATTAGTATTTCTAAAAGTGAAGCTGGTGGATTAAAAGAAGTAATAGGAAATATAAAAGGAAAAAATATTTATTCACTATTAAAATATGAAAGTGGCGTTCATCGTGTTCAGAGAGTACCAGATACTGAAACTCAAGGAAGAGTTCATACATCTGCAGCGACAGTAGCAGTTTTACCAGAAGCCGAAGAAGTTGATGTAAAAATTGAAGAAAAAGATTTAAGAATTGATGTATTCAGAAGTAGTGGGCCTGGCGGACAAAGTGTGAATACAACAGACTCTGCAGTTAGAATAACACATATTCCAACTGGCATTGTAGTAAGCCAACAAGATGAAAAATCCCAAATAAGAAATAGAGAAAAAGGTTTAAAAATTCTTAGATCAAGAATATATGAGCATGAAAGACAGAAATTAGACGAAGCTAGATCTAAAGATAGAAAAAATAAAATTGGAACTGGTGATAGATCTGAAAGAATAAGAACATATAATTTTCCTCAGGGCAGAGTTACAGATCATAGAATTAACTTTACTTTACATAAGCTTGAAGAATTTATGCAGGGAGAAATATTTGAAGAAATGATTGAAAATTTAACTTTAAGAGCTCAAGAAGAGGAATTAAAAAAATTAAATTAAAATGAACTATCAAGAAATACTTTTTGAAGGATCAAAAATTTTAAAATTTAATAATATAAAATCATTTAATTTAGATAGTGAGTTATTACTTTCATCAATATTGAAAATTGATAGATTTAATCTAATCTTAAATTTAGAAAAAGAGATTAAAAATAATGAAACAAAAATTTTTTTTGATTTTATTGAAAGAAGAAAAAAAAATGAGCCTGTAGCCTATATTACTGGTTATAAGGAATTCTGGAAAAATAAATTTAAAGTTAATAACAATGTGTTAATACCAAGACCAGATTCTGAAACGCTAGTAGAGCAAGTTTTAAGTGAAATTAGTATTAATTCTAAAAAAAAAATACTAGATATAGGCACTGGATCTGGATGCATTATTATTTCAATATTAAATGATAGAAAAAAATGTAGAGGTGTAGGAATTGATATTTCAAAAAATGCAATAAAACTAGCAAAATATAATGCAAAAATACAACACCTTAAAAATAGAATTAAGTTTTTTAATACAAATATTGACAATTTTAACGTAGATAAATATGATTTTATCGTATCTAACCCTCCTTACATAAAGTTTAATGAAATTAATGGTTTGGACAAAGATGTAAGATACTACGAGCCCAAAGTTGCTTTAAGTGGGGGAATAGATGGTTTATCTAAAATAAGGCTAGTAGTAAGCAAAAGTTCAAATTTGATAAAAAAAAGTGGAAAATTGTTTTTGGAAATAGGATTTACCCAAACAAGAGAAGTTTTAAAAATATTACAATTATATGGTTTTTATAATAATAGAGTTATCAAAGATCTTGGAAGAAAGAATAGATGTATAATTTCTACAAAAATATAAATAAAAATTTAAATTAATTAATGCGAAACTTTAGAAATAATTTTAGAAGAAGTAGATATAAAAATCATTCAGATAGAAATAATCATAAAAATGAAAACGGAAGTAAAATAATTAATGATTTTCAAAATGGATCAAATTTTATAAGAAAAAATTCAAGCAGAAATAACCATAATGCATCTAAATTGGTGGAAAAATATTCTAATTTAGCTCTAGAAGCTCTGTCAAATGGAGATAAAATTCTTTCAGAAAACTATTATCAGCATGCAGAACATTTTATAAGAGTTCTTGGAGAAAAATCTCTGCTTTTAAATAAGAGACAAAATTCTGATCAAGAAGTTAAGAGTGATTTAACTGAAGAAAAATCAAACAAAGATCAAAGTAATACAAGTGAATCAGATCAGAAATCGGAAGCTACAGCTTCTATAAAGAACTAATTAATTTAGATTTCAAAACATTTATTTTAATTTTACTTACTTCAAAAAGTTTTCTTTCATTCCCTTTAAGTATTTTTCCTGAAGGTAACTTTAATGTTTGTGAATTAACTTTTTTTCCATTAATAATAACTTCGTAGTGCAAATGTGGCCCAGTAGACATTCCTGTAGACCCTACATATCCAATTATTTGACCTTGAGTAACTTTTTTCCCTTCCTTAATGCCTCGTGCAAAGTTTTTTAGATGCGCATAAACAGTAGAGTAAGTAGAGTTATGTTTTATTTTTATACAATTTCCACCACCACCACACCATCTTGCTCTAATAATTTTGCCATCGCCAGAAGCCATTACAGGCGTTCCTTCTGGAGCAGCAAAATCTGTGCCTCGGTGCATTTTATTATATCCTAATATTGGATGCTTTCGCATTCCAAAACTTGATGATAATCTTGCTCCATTGATCGGAGTCTTCATCAAACTTTTTCTTACACTTTTCCCAGCAGCATCAAAATGTTCGTAACCATCTTTAGTTTTATAAATATATAAATTATTTTCATTACCTTGCAAAATTAAATTAGCATATATTATATTTCCAGTTTCAATAATTTTATTATTTGAGTCTAGAAAGGTTTCATAAATTATTTGAAAACTATCATTTTTCCAAATATCTCTTTGAAAATCTACCTGGAATCCATATATCCTTGCAAATTCGATTATTATATTTGGTTTTATTCCTACTTTAATTGCACTTGAATATAAACTGTTGGCAATTAATGTTTCTTTATAAACTAGGACTTTTGTTAGACTTTTATTTAATTCTTTATATTCAAAATTATCTAAATTTTCTTTTCGACTAAAGAGAAAATATTTTGTTTTTGACTGTTCAACTTTCATTTCAATTATCTTTTTTGGTTTTGAGTTATCTAATTTAAATGTAATTTTTTGACCTTCATATAAACTATTTATAAATTTAAATTTAGAAAAATTTTTAATTGCTAATTTTTTCTCTTTTAAAGGTAAGTTTAATTGATCTATAATTTTTTCAAATGTATCACCCTTGATAACTTTGACATCTATATAATCAAATTTTGGATTTAAATTTTGTATAATTAAATTTAATGATTTTTTTAAATAAGAATTATCTAAAAAGTTGATTAAATGGTCCTGATTATTTTTTTTATATATGGAATAAAAATTTGTTATTAGAATTGTAAAAGATATTATTGAAATTAATATTATTGGATAAAGATTATTTTTTATTATTTTATTTAAACTAGTTTTAAACATGTTAATAGAAATAGCAAAAAAGCATTGGTTTTTGTATGTTTTTTACCTCTTTTTTCAAATCTAATTACTTGATTTCCTATCTATTTATACTATAAGCGTCACACTCAACATAGAAAAGTTGTTTATTATTAGGCTTAATTAAGCTTAATTAGTTATTTTATTAGTAAAAATTTAAGAAGAGAAGTGTGGACGGTTAAGGTTACCAAAATTTGTCGTACACACTTCAAAATTATATAAATTTTATTCTTAGAATTTATATAGAAGCTAGTGTGCGCCGTTTTTAAACTTGAGAGTTTGATCATGGCTCAGAACGTACGCTGGCGGCACGCCTAATACATGCAAGTCGAACGAAGTAGCAATACTTAGTGGCAGACGGGTGAGTAACATGTGGGTATCTTCCCTTTGGTGAGGAATAACACGAGGAAACTTGTGCTAATACCTCATAAGTCTTTACGGAGAAAGCTTTATGCGCCAATGGATGAGCCCGCACTTGATTAGTTTGTTGGTGGGGTAATGGCCTACCAAGACAATGATCAATAGCTGATTTGAGAGGATGATCAGCCACATTGGGACTGAGACACGGCCCAAACTCCTACGGGAGGCAGCAGTAGGGAATCTTGCACAATGGAGGAAACTCTGATGCAGCGATGCCGCGTGAGTGAAGAAGGCCTTTGGGTTGTAAAGCTCTTTCGTCGGGGAAGAAAATGACTGTACCCGAATAAGAAGGTCCGGCTAACTTCGTGCCAGCAGCCGCGGTAATACGAAGGGACCTAGCGTAGTTCGGAATTACTGGGCTTAAAGAGTTCGTAGGTGGTTAAAAAAGTTGGTGGTGAAAGCCCAGAGCTTAACTCTGGAACGGCCATCAAAACTTTTTAGCTAGAGTATGATAGAGGAAAGCAGAATTTCTAGTGTAGAGGTGAAATTCGTAGATATTAGAAAGAATACCAATTGCGAAGGCAGCTTTCTGGATCATTACTGACACTGAGGAACGAAAGCATGGGTAGCGAAGAGGATTAGATACCCTCGTAGTCCATGCCGTAAACGATGTGTGTTAGATGTTGGAAATTTATTTTCAGTATCGCAGCGAAAGCAATAAACACACCGCCTGGGGAGTACGACCGCAAGGTTAAAACTCAAATGAATTGACGGGGACCCGCACAAGTAGTGGAGCATGTGGTTTAATTCGAAGATACGCGCAGAACCTTACCAACACTTGACATGTTCGTCGCGACTCTAAGAGATTAGAGTTTTCGGTTCGGCCGGACGAAACACAGGTGCTGCATGGCTGTCGTCAGCTCGTGTCGTGAGATGTTGGGTTAAGTCCCGCAACGAGCGCAACCCTCACTTTTAGTTGCCATCATTAAGTTGGGCACTCTGAAAGAACTGCCGGTGATAAGCTGGAGGAAGGCGAGGATGACGTCAAGTCCTCATGGCCCTTACGTGTTGGGCTACACACGTGCTACAATGGCATTTACAATAGGAAGCAAGGTGGCGACATCAAGCAAATCCTAAAAAAATGCCTCAGTTCGGATTGTACTCTGCAACTCGAGTACATGAAGCTGGAATTACTAGTAATCGCGGATCAGCGCGCCGCGGTGAATACGTTCCCGGGTCTTGTACACACCGCCCGTCACACCATGGGAGTTGGTTCTACCTTAAGGCAAAGATTAAAACCTTTGACCACGGTATAGTCAGCGACTGGGGTGAAGTCGTAACAAGGTAGCCGTAGGGGAACCTGCGGCTGGATTACCTCCTTTCTAAGGATGATTAAGGATTTTTTCTTAATCTAAATATTTAACAGGTTAATGTTGACCGTCCTCATTTCTCTTCTTAATTTAAAGTGTTTCTCTTTTCTGCATTAGGGCCGGTAGCTCAGTTGGTTAGAGCACACCCTTGATAAGGGTGGGGTCGAAAGTTCGAGTCTTTCTCGGCCCACCAATTTAAAAGGGGGATTAGCTCAGCTGGGAGAGCGCCTGATTTGCATTCAGGAGGTCAGCGGTTCGATCCCGCTATCCTCCACCAGAAACACTTAGTTATTTAATTTGTAAATATTTTTATATTATCAATATCTATATCCGATTGTTCGAATAGATGAACAATCATGAATGTTCGAATAGATGAACATTTAAAAAAAATTTGATTCAACACAGAATTTTTTTCTGTGCATAAATCAAGCGTTTAAGGGCGTGTGGCGGATGCCTTGGCACTGAAAGCCGATGAAGGACGTGGTATACTGCGATAAGTTACGGGGAGCTGTATGCAAGTTTTGATCCGTAAATTTCCGAATGGGGAAACCCACCACTTTATGTGGTACTTTAAACTGAATTCATAGGTTTAAAGAGACAACCTGGAGAACTGAAACATCTAAGTAACCAGAGGAAAAGAAATCAATTGAGATTCCGTTAGTAGTGGCGAGCGAAACCGGAATAGGTCTGTAGATTTGTTAAAAAAATCTGAATAGTTTGGAAAAGCTAACCATAGAGGGTGATAGTCCCGTATGAGTAATGTTTAACAAGTTTCTTGAGTAAAGCGGGACACGTGAAATCCTGCTCGAATATAGGGGGACCACCCTCTAAACCTAAATACTCTTCAGTGACCGATAGTGAACTAGTACCGTGAGGGAAAGGTGAAAAGAACCCCTATTAGGGGAGTGAAATAGAACCTGAAACCGCATGCCTACAATCAGTCGAAGCTCTTTTTAGAGTGACGGCGTACCTTTTGTATAATGGGTCAGTGACTTAATTTATTAAGCAAGCTTAAGCCATCTAGGTGTAGGCGCAGCGAAAGCAAGTCTTAATAGGGCGATTAGTTTAGTGAATTAGACCCGAAAACGAATGAGCTTACCATGAGCAGGTTGAACGCAAGGTAACACTTGCCGGAGGACCGAACCAGTTGACGTTGAAAAGTCTTTGGATGACTTGTGGTAAGGGGTGAAAGGCCAACCAAATTCGTAGATAGCTGGTTTTCCGCGAAAACTATTTAGGTAGTGCGATGAATAAATATGCGTTTAGAGGTAGAGCACTAAATGGGCTAGGGGGAAGAGATTCTTACCAAACCTAATAAAACTCCGAATGCTAAACGTAGTTCTTCATCAGACAGACTGTGGGTGCTAAGGTCCATGGTCGAGAGGGAAAGAGCCCAGACCACCAGATAAGGTCCCAAAATTGTGATTAAGTGTGAAAGGATGTGGAAATTCCTTAACAGCCGGGAGGTTGGCTTAGAAGCAGCCATCCTTTAAAGATAGCGTAACAGCTCACCGGTCTAATAGAGTTTCTGCGCCGAAGATGTAACGGGGCTAAAATCACATACCGAATCTGTGGGTTTATAAAACTTTCGAGTTTTATAAGCGGTAGCGGAACGTTCTGTAAGCCTGTGAAGGGATACCCGCGAGGGATCCTGGAGGTATCAGAAGTGCGAATGCTGACATGAGTAACGATAAACGAAGTGAAAAACTTCGTCGCCGAAAATCCAAGGGTTTCTGCGCAAGGCTAATCCGCGCAGAGTTAGTCGGCACCTAAGGCGAGGGCGAAAGCCGTAGTCGATGGAAATAAGGTTAATATTCCTTAACCAGATGGAAGTGACGGATTTTGTAAGTTGTGAGTTCTTAATGGATTGAACTTGCCGCGAAAAAGTCCCAGGAAATAGCTCCATCATTAGACCGTACCCTAAACCGACACAGGTGGATTAATAGAGTATATTTAGGCGCTTGAGAGAATGATGTTGAAGGAACTCGGCAAAATGCTTCTGTAACTTCGGAATAAAGAAGACCTTTTATTGGGCAACCATTAAGAGGTGGCACAAGCCAGGGAGAAGCGACTGTTTATCAAAAACACAGGGCTCTGCTAACACGTAAGTGGATGTATAGGGTCTGACGCCTGCCCGGTGCTGGAAGGTTAATGCGATGGGTGCAAGCTCATTTCTGAAGCCCCAGTAAACGGCGGCCGTAACTATAACGGTCCTAAGGTAGCGAAATTCCTTGTCGGGTAAGTTCCGACCTGCATGAATGGCGTAACGATTTCTCCGCTGTCTCCAACATCAACTCAGTGAAATTGAATTCTCCGTGAAGATGCGGAGTTCGCGTAGTTAGACGGAAAGACCCCGTGCACCTTTACTGCAACTTTACATTGGTGTTAGGAAAAATATATTTAGCATAGGAGGGAGACATTGAAGCATAGGCGTCAGCTTATGTGGAGTCACCAGTGAAATACCTCTTTTGTTTTTCTTGGCATCTAACTGATTACCGTTATCCGGTATCAAGACATTGTATGGTGGGTAGTTTGACTGGGGCGGTCGCCTCCCAAATAGTAACGGAGGCGTGCGAAGGTAAGCTCAGAACGGTCAGAAATCGTTCGTAGAGTGCAATGGCATAAGCTTGCCTGACTGTGAGACTGACAAGTCGAGCAGAGACGAAAGTCGGTCATAGTGATCCGGTGGTTCTGAGTGGAAGGGCCATCGCTCAACGGATAAAAGGTACGCCGGGGATAACAGGCTGATACTGCCCAAGAGCTCATATCGACGGCAGTGTTTGGCACCTCGATGTCGGCTCATCACATCCTGGGGCTGGAGCAGGTCCCAAGGGTTTGGCTGTTCGCCAATTAAAGTGGTACGTGAGCTGGGTTCAGAACGTCGTGAGACAGTTCGGTCCCTATCTGCTATGCGTGTAGAAGAATTGAGAGGAGCTGTCCCTAGTACGAGAGGACCGGGATGGACGTACCACTGGTGGACCGGTTGTAGCGCCAGCTGCAGTGCCGGGTAGCTAAGTACGGACGAGATAACTGCTGAAAGCATCTAAGCGGGAAACTCACCTCAAAACTAGTTCTTCCTATAGAGCCGTGGTAGACCACCACGTTGATAGGCTGGATGTGGAAGCGCAGTAATGCGTGTAGCTGACCAGTACTAATAGCTCAATTGGCTTGATTTATGCACTGAAAAAAATTTTTTGAATTATTATTAACTAAAAAGATTGTTAAAAATTATCCCTATAGAATTATTTTTAATTTGATTTTCCTTAGATAATTTTTCCCAGATAATATTAAATTTGTATTTTTTTAAGTAACTTGGATAATTATGTATCCATAGTATATTTTTTCTATGGTAACTGTCATCACTTTTAAATTTTAATTCAATTGCTTCAGTTAGACAAAAATAAAATTTTACTTTTGAGTTTTTTAAAAATTTAAGTCCTTTATCCAAATAATAAGGTATCTCATATTGTAATGATCCATTACAAAATATTATTGCTTTTTCAGCATTATACTTTTCAACCAGATAATCTAAATTTTCTGCAACTAAATCAGCCGATCCCTTAAAATAATTAATATTATAATCTTTATATAATTGTCTTTGAAAATTAATAATTTCATCGTTTATATCAGAGGATAAATAGCTCATTTCACTGAATTTTTTGTAAAAGTATATCAAATCCAAACCACTAGATGAGCCGACATTAATAAATAAAGTTTTTTTATTATTAAGAGATTTACTTATTATCAGTTCAGAAGTTTTAATATAAATTTGCTCACGTTCTTTTCTGTGAAAATTGCCTTTACTATTTTCATTATAATAGTGTTTTGCCCACTTAACCCCTTCATTATCATTCAATGTATTAAAAGATATTTCTCTTTGCTTTTTTGGATCTTTTATTTTTGAATAATATTTCTTAAAATATACAACTGTGACCAAAAAATAGTCTATTAAATGATAGTATTTATTTAAAAATGGAAAAATTGATTTATTTTCATATTTTAAAGATCTATATTTAAAAATTCTTTTTTCTATTAAAAAAATTAAACCTGAATATATCAAAAAAAAAGATATAATGTTTATGACATGTTTTTTCATTAATTAATTATTCTTAAAAAGTTAAAAAATTAACAACTTTTCCCATCAAGGATAAGGTTGATATTTTTTTTGAAAAGTCACTTTTCCACCAAAAATTATACTTTTTATAATTTTATAATCATAAATTAAATTTTTTTCTAAAAAATTTGAATTAGAATATCTCCTGTCAACTAAAATAAAAAAATCTGATGGGGCAGTACTTTCATATAAAAGCACATCTGCTGCTACTATCCTTCTTGAATTTTTTTTAAAAAAAATATTTTCATCATCATCTTTAATTATTTTTGAATTAAACGATAATCCATTGATATCTCCAATCACATCATCAGGTGCTGGGCCATCAAGATAAATGAAATTAGGAGAAATATCAGGAAGATTTTTATGATATGAGACTAGTTGACCTTTGTGCGTTGAAATATATGGCTTATCAAATATAAACTTTATGTATTTGGTTAAATCCTTGTTAATTTTATTTCTAGTGTTTTTTATCCATTCCTCATTTCCATCTACTGAAAAAAGTTTTCCACCTGTTTTATAAAGTTCATCATTTTTTTTAGAGCTAAAGCTATTGCTATTGTAGAAAAACCTGAACCAAATTCTAAAACGCATTTTGGATTTCTCTTTATTACTTGGTTATATAAATATTTTATATCAATATATTCTATTTTAAGTTCTTCATGATTGCCTAGTATAAAATATTTATCTAAATCATTATATTCGAAAAATTTTTTAGATTGATTTTCGATGAATTTATAAAATAATTTATCAATAAATACCTTTGAAATAAGCTTTGCTGACTCAAATGGATGATTTATAAGATTTTTTATTTTCATTAAATGTATAAAAAATATTTATTGTATGACTTAAAATTATACACTAAATTTAATTTAATTACATTTTTACTTTTTAAGTTAAAATAATTAAATTAATTTGCAATTTTAAGAATTTATCTAAATGCTAATAAATGCTAGTAAATTAAAAAATGATTTAACAAATCAAATAATTTAATGAAAAAAAATATATTAATAACTGGCGGCGGTGGCTTTATAGGCTCTCATTTAGTGGAAAGGTGCGTAACTCTTGGACACAAAGTTAAAGTTCTATCACCATACAATATAGATAGTTCCTGGGGATGGATGGATACTTTTGATAAGAATATAAAAGATAACATTGAGGTAATTTTAGGTGATGTTAATGATTTTAATCTAATTAAAAAAAAAACAAAAAAAACAGATGTTATTTTTCATTTAGCAGCTTTAATTTCAATTCCTTATTCTTATCAATCTCCCAAAAGTTATATAGATACAAATATAAATGGAACATATAATATTTTGGAGGCATCAAAAGAAAATGATGTGGAATTAGTCGTAAACACATCTACCAGCGAGGTATATGGCTCAGCTCAATATATTCCTATTGATGAAAATCATCCGATGAATGCCCAATCTCCTTATGCAGCTACCAAGATTGCTGCTGACCATTTATGTTTATCTTATTATAGAAGTTTTAATTTGCCCGTAACTGTTTTAAGACCTTTTAATACGTTTGGACCAAGGCAGTCACAAAGAGCAGCCATCCCTGCTATAATCAATCAAATCATAAATGGTAAAAAAAAAATTAAACTTGGAAATTTACATTCATCAAGAGATTTTACTTATGTAGAAGATACAGTAGAAGGTTATATTAAATTAATAGGAAATAAAAAAAGTATAGGAGAAGTTATAAATTTAGGAACTGGAACAAGTTTTACAATTAAAGAAACACTAGACTTAATCTGTAGAATACTAAAAACTAAAATAGAAGTCGAATTAGATAAAAAAAGGCTAAGACCAAAAAAAAGCGAAGTTAATCAATTGTTATCTAATAATCTTAAAGCTAAAAAAATTTTAAGTTGGAAGCCAAAATTTACAAAGGAAAAAGGTTTCTATGAAGGTTTAAAAAAAACAATTCAATGGTTTAAAGAAAATAAAAATTTATCTAAATATAATCCAGATCAATATAACGTATAGATGAAAAAATTTAGCAGATCGATAGATAAAAAAAATTTAAGAATTTTATTTATTGGATCAGCAGAAAGCTCAAGACTACTTTTAAAAAAATGTATAAGTTTAAAATTGAATATAGTTGGAGTTTGCACAAAAAAAAATAGCAAAAATTCTGATTTTGTAGACCTAAAAAAAAATATTAAAAATAAAAAAATTGATTTTAAATATATAAAAAAAATAAATTCTCCATCAGTTTTTACTTGGATAAAAAATAAATCTCCCAATCTAATATTTTGTTTTGGATGGTCAGAAATATTAAAAAAAAAAATAATTAATTTACCATCAATTGCAACTGTTGGTTTTCATCCCACAAAATTACCTAAAAATAGAGGAAAACACCCAATTATATGGTCTCTTGCACTAGGCTTAAAAAGAACTGCTTCAAGTTTTTTTTTAATCAAAAATGAAAAAGTAGACAGTGGCAAAGTAATTAGCCAAAAACAGGTAGTAATAAGTAATGAAGATAATGCAGCAAGTCTTTACAAAAAAATAATGAGAGCAGCAATAATTCAATTAGAGCAGATAATAAGAAACTTTAAGAAGAATAAGATTAGAATTATTAATACTAATAGTAAATCCAATTATTGGAGAAGAAGATACTATAGTGATGGGAAAATTGATTGGAGAATGACAGCTTTTTCTATAAGCAACCTTATAAAGGCTTTAGATAAGCCATATCCATATGCTCATTTTTTTTTTAAAGGTAAAGAAATAAAGGTTATGAAATCAAATTTAATAAGTAAAAAAACTCCTAGAAAGTATGAGAATTTTGTGCCAGGAAATATAATTTTAAAAAATAACTCATTTTTTGATGTAAGATGTGGATCAGGAATTATTAGAATATTAAAAACCAATAAGAAAATAAATTTAAAAAAAACAAATTATCTATGAAAAAAATAATGTTTATTGCACCTCATCCAGATGATGAAATATTAGGATGTGGCGGAGTTATGCATAAATTCAGAAATAAAAAATCATGTTGGATGATAATTACTAAAATGTCAAAAAAAAGTGGATATAATGAAAAACAAATTAAAAAAAGAGATAAAGAAATAAATAAAGTTTCAAAATCTTTGCAAATAAATTCATTAGTTAATCTTGAATTTGATGCGTCATTCCTCAATAAAGGAAATTTAAAAGAACTTATATCTAAAATGTCAAGTAATATAAAAAAATTTAAACCTGACACAATATTTGCTCCATATCTTCATGATGCACATTCAGACCATTTTTTTTCTACTTATGCTTTAAATCACATATTAAAATCTTTTAGATATTCTTTTATAAATAAATGTTATCTTTATGAAACATTATCTGAAACAAATCAAAATTTTGTAAAAAAGCAAAAATTTAGTCCCAATGTATATTTTGATATTTCAAAAAATTTAAATAATAAATTAAAAACTATCAAGATTTATAATTCAGAGATTAAAAAACATCCGTTTCCAAGGAGTATATCATCAATAAAATCCTTGGCAATTTTACGTGGAAGCGAAAGTGGATTCCGCTATGCAGAATCATTTCAGCTTTTATTTGAAAAAAAAAAATGAAAATTGCAGTAATTACAAGTACAAGAGCTGATTTTGGTTTATTAAAAAACTTAATAATAAAGTTAAAGAAAAATTTTAATTGCAAAGTAGTTGGCTCTGGAACTCATTTTTCTAATTATTATGGAAACACATATAAAGAAATTTATGATAGCAAAATAAAAATTGATTATAAAATATCAAGTCAAATAAATACAAAAAGTGCAAATAGTATATCAAAAATTTTATCTAGTACTTTGGTAAAAACTTCTAAAGTTTTAAAGAAGATAAAACCAGATATCGTTATAGTTTTGGGAGACAGATATGAAATTTTAGGCTCATCTTTAGCAGCGTACATCAATAGAATTCCATTAGCGCATATTCATGGTGGAGAACTCACTTATGGTGTATTAGATGACGCTTTTAGGCATTCAATTACTAAGCTTTCTCAAATACACTTTGTTTCAAATAAAGTTTATAAGAGAAGGGTTGTTCAATTAGGAGAAAACCCCAGTAGTGTATTTATAGTGGGTGGAATGGGAGTTGATAGTATTCATTATAATAAAATTGTTCCTAAGCAAAGACTAGAAAAAAAATTAAATATAAATTTTAAAAAAAAAAATTTAATTATAAATTTTCATCCAGAAACAATGAATAAAAACTCTGCAAAGGTACAAATAAAAAAGTTACTTACCTCATTAAATAAAATTAATGATACAACACTTATTTTTACAATGCCAGGTGCTGAAATAGAGAACCTTGAGGTTATAAGAAGCATAAATAGATTTATAAAAAAAAAAAAATTTTCTTATTTTATAAAATCTTTAGGTCAACAAAATTACTTTTCATTACTTAAAGTTGTAGATGGCGTAATAGGCAATTCATCAAGTGGACTATTAGAGGTACCTTCATTTAAAATACCTACAGTTGATATTGGAGAAAGACAAAAAGGAAGAATAGCTTCAAGTAGTGTAATAAATGTGGACTGTGATATTAAAAAAATAGATGCCGCAATTAAAAAAATTTATGATTTAAAATATCTAAAGATCGTTAAAAAAACTATTAATCCATACGGAAAATATGGAGCATCTAATAAAATAGTTAATATTTTAAAGAAAATTAAATTAAAAAATTTAGTTAAAAAAGAATTTTATGATCTTAAATAAGAATCAAACTTATATAATTGCAGAGGCGGGTGTAAATCACAATGGAGATATGCGGCTAGCTAGAAAGCTAATACTTTCAGCAAAAAAATGTGGTGCAAATGCAATTAAATTTCAGAATTTTTCAGCTGAAAATTTAGTAACTAAATCTGCTAAAAAAGCTCCATATCAAATAAAAAATACAAAAAATAATAATTCTCAGTTTTTAATGCTAAAAAAATTACAATTAAAAAAAAAAAATTATTTTGAGCTTATTAAATTATGTAAAAAAGAAAAAATAGATTTTCTTTCATCAGTTTTTGATGAATATAGCATCGATTTTCTATATAAAGATTTAAAAATTAATACTATAAAAATACCATCTGGAGAAATAAATAATTATCTTATTTTAAATGGTCTTAATATAAAAAAACATAAAATACTACTTTCAACTGGCATGAGTGATTTTAAAGATATTTCATATGCATTAAATACTATTTTTAAAAGAAAAGTTTATAGTGTAAAAAATAATAATGTAAAAATTTTAAATCAAAGAAACCACAAAAAAATTAAATCAAAAATTATTCTTCTTCATTGTATTACTGATTATCCAGTAAAAGATAAATTTGCAAACTTAGAATGTATAACTAATTTAAAAAATCAATTTAAACTTGAAGTGGGTTACTCAGATCATACTTTGGGTATTGCAGCGCCACTATTTGCAGTCTCAAGAGGTGCATTAGTTATAGAAAAGCATTTTACTCTAGATAAAAAGATGAAGGGACCTGATCATTTAGCATCCTTATCTCCAACCGAATTTAAACATATGGTAAACGATATTAGGAGATTAGAAAATATGAAAGGAAACGGAGTAAAGAAACTTGAGCAATGTGAAATTAAAAACGTTAAAGTTGTTAGAAAAAGTCTTGTGGCAAAAAAAAATATATTAAAAGGAGAAAAGTTTACATTATTAAATTTAACCGCTAAAAGACCAGGATATGGTCTGCCTGCATCAAAAATAGTTAATTATTTGGGAAAAAGGGCGAAAAAAAATTATCAAACAGACGATTTAATATAATTTTTTTATGAATAGTTTTTCAAAAAAAGTAGGAATAATAAATTTAGGTATAAGTAATTTAGGATCTATAACTAATTTAATTACACATTTAAAAAGAGAAGTTGAAATTATAAATGATTATTCTCAATTAGATAAGTTTAGCCATGTTATATTGCCTGGAATTGGTTCGTTTAAAGAGGCATCAAAAATAATAAAAAAAAAAAATCTAAAAAAAAATATAAAAAATTTTATTGATACAAATGGAAAATTTTTTGGAATTTGCTTAGGCATGCAACTAATGTTTGAGAGTAGTGAAGAACATGGTAAATCTAATGGATTAGGCATAATTAAAGGTAAATGTTCTCACATAAGATCAAAAAAATTAAAAATTCCACACATTGGATTTAATAAAATTCAACATGATAATCATTATATATGGAAAAAAATTCCTAAAAAAAGCTCTTTTTATTTTGTTCATTCATACAAAATTGACTTTAAAAAAAATTATAATGATGTTTATTTTATTTATTGCAAGTATGAAAAACCATTTATAGCTTTTTTGAGAAAGGGTAATGTTTTTGGATCCCAGTTTCATCCAGAAAAAAGTGGTAAATTTGGAATAAAACTTATTGAAAATTTTTTAAAAATAAAATGAGAAATTTTAGAATTATACCTCGTTTAGACATCAAAGGGGAAAATTTAGTTAAAGGCATTCATTTAGAGGGCCTAAGAGTTCTAGGAAACCCTGAAGAGTTCGCTTTTGAATATTATAAAAAAGGCGCTGATGAGATTTTATATCAAGATGTAGTAGCCAGTTTGTATAAGAGAAATTCACTTTTAGATCAAATTAGCAAAATAAATAAAAAAATTTTTATTCCTTTAATTGTTGGCGGTGGAATAAGAAGTGTTGATGATATAAAAAAAATTCTTAAAGCAGGAGCAGATAAAATAATTATAAATACTGCAGCAGTTAAAGATCCTAAGTTTATAACCGAAGCAGCAAGAATATTTGGATCTTCAACTATAGTTGTTGCTATTGAAGTAACAAAGGATAGGAATGGAAATTATTTTGTTTTTACTGATAATGGTAGAGAAAAAACTGATAAAGATGCACTTAACTGGGCATTAGAAGCAGAGAGTAGACATGCTGGAGAGATTATAATTACTTCAATAGACAGAGAAGGAACTGGTGAGGGATTAGATTTTGAGTTTACAGAAAAAATTTCAAAAAAAACTAAAATTCCAATAGTTGCACACGGTGGAGCATCTGAAATTGATGATATAATTAATATATTTAAAAAAACAGAGGTATCAGGAATATCAATTTCCTCAATGCTTCATTATAATATAGTTGCAAATCGAGACGAAAAATTTATAAAAAACCACAATTTAAATGGAAATTTAACTTTCTTAAATTCTAAAAAAAAATTTAAAAATTTTGGCGCATATGATTTGTTGCAAATTAAAAATAAAATGAAAAAATCTAAATTATTTTCAAGAGAAATTTAAAATAAATGAAAAAAAATAAAGTTTTATTTAATTTACCAAAAAAAATTGTCTTTTGTAAAAAATGCGTTGTATCAAATCAGGTACCTAGGTCGATTCCAGAGTTTAAACATGTTAAAAATAGACGCGGTGCAAAATACTTGAATATTGGGAGAGATGGAATCTGTGATCCGTGCAAAGTTCATAATAGAAGAGATAAAATTGATTGGAAGAAAAGAGAATTAGAGTTATTACAACTTTTAAAAAAATATAGATCTAATAATGATAATTATGATTGTTTAGTACCAGGAAGCGGGGGTAAAGATAGTGCGATGCAAGCACATTTGCTAAAATACAAATATGGAATGAACCCATTATGTATTACATGGCCCCCGATTATGTATACAGACTATGGAAGAGAAAATTTAATGAATTTTATAAATATTGGTGGATTTGATAATCTTACCTTTGCTCCTAATGGAGAAGTAATGAGAAGATTAACTAGAATGAGTATAAAAAACCTTTTACATCCATTTCAAAACTTTATATTAGGGCAGAAGAATTTAGCTCCGAAAATTGCAACAAAATTTAATATAAAATTAATATTTTATGGAGAAAATAATGCTGATCATAATGAGTCTTTAGCCGAAAGTAGCTCTTCATTAACAGATCAGTCAATGTATATATATAAAAATTTAAATGAGTTATATTTAGCGGGAGTAAAAATTAAGGATTTAATTAAGAATTATAATTTTAAATATAAGGATTTTGTTAATTTTCTTCCAGAAAGAAAGGAAAAATTGCTCAAAGGATTACAAATACATTATCTCGGATATTTTATAAAGTGGATTCCACAAGAAGCATATTATTATGCTATCGAAAACACTGGTTTTAAGGCCAGACCTTATAGAACACAAGGATCATTCAGCAAGTATGTAAGTATAGACGATAAAGTTGATGATCTTCATTGGTATACTACATATATAAAATTTGGCATTGGAAGAGCAACTTATGAAGCTTCTCAGGAACTAAGGAATAATCATATTGATAGAAAAGAGGCGCTCGCTTTAGTAGATAGATTTGATGGAGAGTTTCCAAATAAATATTTTAATGAAATAATGAATTATTTAGAAATAACCGAAAAAGAATTTAATTCCTGGTGTGATAAATTTAGATCTCCTCATATTTGGATAAAAAAGAATAATATATGGAAACTTAGACATAATGCTAATAGAACAGGCGTTGATGACTAATAATAAAAAATAACATTAGGTATAATTTTTTTAAATTCTGTTTTTAGATAATTAAAGTCTTAACAAATTTATGAATAAAGAAGTAATATTTTTCTATTCTTGTAAAAATCTTCATGATATGCATAGAATATTAT